>DATHQQ010000607.1:0-2749 GCA_035482595.1 Verrucomicrobiia bacterium | reverse complement strand
CCTCGCCCCCGGAACGGGGGAGAGGGCTGGGGTGAGGGGGGCTATCAAGCGACATGTCATCGGCTCAACCTCGCACTGAAACTGCGACCCCCTCACCCTGACCCTCTCCCCCGTTCCGGGGGCGAGGGGGAAAGTAAAAGGGGGCGAGGGGAATAGAAGTAAGAGGCGCGAGGGATAGCAGGCGCGAGGGATAGCAGAAGGGGGCGAGGGAGTCCGCGCTACACCAGGCTCCCGCCCGCTGCGCGCACCGCTTCGCGGTAGCTGCGCTCGGAGCGATAGGCGCCGAATTTCGGCATGGCCTCGGCGGGGCAGGCGCGCATGCCCTTGCCATGGGGTAGGATCCTGAAGCAGCGGCCGTTGCGGTCCATGAAGGGAATCGCCTGGCGCCGGCGGGAAAAGACCCGGCGCAGCGTCGCGGAATATTCCTTGTGGACCTCGTATTCGCCGGGATCGATCTTGAACATGTATTCATAGGCGGCGATGAACTGGCGGCGGAACTCGGCATCGACGACCGCGAAATTGGAGATCACCCAGCAGCGGTCGGCGAACATCCAATGGATCGACAAGCCGATGAATTCGCCCTTGCGGTCGAGATAGGGAAAGAAGGGGAAGGAGCGGCAGGCGAGCGTGCGGTTGTCGCGCTCGCAATGGCGCACGCCCCTGCATTCGATGGCGAGGCAGCTCTTGGCGAGGTCGCCGACGATCGCCTTGCCGGCCCGGTCCGTGGGGCGATAGCGCCGCCAGAGCCGGGTGCGGCCCCGCAGCAGATCCCATTCGGCGCGATCGACCACGGGGATCGCGTGATCGGTCGTGCAGCAGACCGGCTCCCCGCCGTTCAGCGGCGAGCAATGCTTGCCGCAGTCGAAGCGCGAGATCGGCGCCTGGAACATCTCATAGACGCGGGCGAAGTCTTCCGGCGTCACGGGCGCTGTCTTCATGCCACGCAATTCTCCGTCATGGATTTCCTGCGGCCGATCCCCCGAATCGAATTACCCGGCGGTCAGCGACTATAATCCGCGCGGCGCGCCGATGGCTACCGCAGTGCGGCATGAACGCAGCGCATTTCTTGGCCTCGACTCTTGTTCGCGGCCCCATATCGACTATGATTCTCTCATCCTCAACGGAGGAGGGGAATGACGCAGTATTGGGTGGTCGGCGGCGAATATGCCGATGCGACCTTCGAACGAACCGCCGGCGGAGGGCCGGAGGAACGCATCGGTCCCTTCGAGAGTTACGACGCCGCCAAGGCGGTCTGGCAGGCGCGGGCCTGGGCAACCGTAGACAATGCCCGGGCGCGCTATCGCATCGAGGAGGACGGCAGCGACCTGCGCTATTGGGTCGTCGGCTGCTCCTACAAGGACACGCGCTTCTGCGAGCCCGCCGACAAGCAGGGCGAGCGCTGGTACGGCCCCTTCGAGAGCTATGAATCGGCCAAAGCGGAATGGAACAGGCTGGCCTGGTCCACCGTCGACGACGCCCATGCGCGCTTTCGCATCGAGCGCCGGGTCGAGCGCCGAGGCTACGGCACTTAGGCTCCTGCTGTCTCTGCCGCTGCCTTGAATCGAACCGCCCGTGCCGACTCGCCGCGGTCTTTCGCGCTGCGCCCTTCGAGCGCGGCGCGCTCCTCCTGGAACAGGCGGATCAGGGAATCCATGACCGCGCGCACCCGCGGAAGATCGCGCAGATCTCGATGAACGAGCAGCCATTGATCGGCGGCGACTTCCGGTAGCGGCGCGCCGACTCGCCGGAGCGCCGGATCCCCATCGCCCATATGGCAAGGCAGCACCGCGAGCCCGGCGCCTGCACCCACCGCCTGCTGCAGCACCAGCCAGTTGTTCACCCGGACAGCAGGTCGCGCGCCGTCCAGCAGGTCGAGAACCCAGCTCTGGCCGGGCATGTAATTGTGGTCGTCGTCGAAGCCGACCCAGGCCACGCGGCGGAGCGACTCGCGGGAGAGGCGCTCCGGCAGGCCAAGTCCGCTGACGCCGGCCGCGCCATAGACCGCATAGGCGGCGCGGCCGAGCCGGCGGGTGACGATGCTGCCGAGATCGGGCACCTGCTCGCGGATCAGCAGATCGGCCTCGCGGCGGGAGAGATTGGCCAGCATGTGGCTCGCCGTCAGCTCGATCTCGATGCACTGCAGCTTGTCGCGCAGCCGCGGCAGATGGCGGGCGATGAAGGCGGCCATGGCCTCGCCGGCGGAGAGCCGCACCGTGCCATGGACCGTGTCGCCCAGCCCGGCGCTGCGGCGCTGCAGGGATTCCGCCGCGCGCTCCATGGCGATGGCATCCTCCAGCAGCCCCTCGCCGGCGGCGGTGAGGGCGAATTTATCCGGCAGCCGGTCGAAGAGCCGGGCGCCGATATTGTCCTCCAGCGCCTTGATCCGGCGCGCCACGGTGGGATGGCTGACCTCGAGCCGGCGGGCCGCGGCGGTCAGGCTGCCCTCCCGCGCCAGGGTCAGAAACACGCGCAGATCGTTCCAATCGGCGGTCATGGCGGTCGTCCAGATGAGATTTGCCTGTACGGAAATGTACAGGCGGTCTTCGATCTTGTCGAATGCCGAACGCCAGCGTTCAGCCTACACTGCATTGCGAGATCGGACATTCGAGGGATCGGGCCATGCATTTCGAGCCGCGGCTGTGGCAGTTCACCGAGGGCCTGCGCCTTCGCATCCTGGGCACGACCCTCATCGGTCTCGCTGCTGTGGGGCTCGGGATCGCCCGGCTGGCGCTGCTGGGCTGGCTGATCG
>DATHQQ010000606.1:0-11891 GCA_035482595.1 Verrucomicrobiia bacterium | reverse complement strand
TGCGACCGGCTCCGCCGGGACCTCCGCGACTGGCGGCTCCGTGGCCACGACGGGCACCACCAGCGACACCGCCGGCCAGGCGGCGGCCCCCGTCACGGGTGGAAGTTCCACAGCTTCCTCCGCGGCTGCAGCCCCGCCGAGCCCCGACTCCAACACCACGGGGACGGGCGCTACCAATGCCGCGCCAGCGCCTGCCTCGACCGCCGCGCCCGCCAGCTCGGGCACAACAGCCAGCCAGGGCACAACGGCCAGCACAGGAACAACAGCCAGCACTGGCAACGCCACTGTTGCCACAACCGAAAACACCACCCAAGGCGTGGGGGCGACCGCCAATAGCACGACCGGTGCTGCCGGCACGGCGGCCCCGTCCCCGGCCCCGCCGCCGGTGATCCGGCCCAGCTTCGACATCGTGCGGGTCAATCCGGACGGCAGCACGATCATCGCCGGCCGGGCGGCCCCTCGCGCCACAGTGACCATTACCGCCGACGGGCAGAAGGTCGCCACGGTGGTGGCCGATGATCGGGGCGAATGGGTCATCCTGCCGCCCAACAAGCTGGCGCCCGGCAATCACCAGATCGGGATCACCTCCGTGCTGGGCGGTGCCCCGCCGGTTCCCTCCGACGATGTAGTGGTGGTGGTGGTGCCGCAGCTGCAGGTCGCGAGCACCGCCACGGCCGGCGGGGGCGGCACGCAGGCCGCCGCCGCGACCCCGCCCCAGCAGCCCCTGGCGGTGGTGGTGCCTCGCACCGATCAGGGCAGCACCGTCCTCCAGTCGCCCAATCCGCCGCAGTCGGGCCAGCTGATCCTGGAATCGGTGGACTACGATAGCAAGGGCCGCGTGGTCATCGGCGGGCGCGCCGCGCCAGGTAAGGAAGTGCGCGCCTACCTCGACAACGGGCTCATGGGGATGACCCGGGCGGACAGCTCCGGCCGCTGGCATATCACGCCCGACAAGCATGTGCTCCCGGGACTCCATACGCTGCGCATCGATGAGGTGGACGATGCCGGCAAGGTGCTGGCCCGCGTCGAATCGCCCTTCTCGCGCGCCGAACCGCTCAGCATCGGGGCCGGCGACCAGGTGGTCGTCGTCCAGCCGGGCAACAACCTGTGGCTGATCGCGACCCGGACCTATGGCAGCGGACCGCGCTATACGGTGATCTATCAGGCCAACAGATCGCAGATCAAGAATCCGGACCTGATCTATCCCGGACAGGTGTTCAAGCTGCCGACCGCCACGCCGTGACCGGCGGGCGCACGCTGCATTCCAGGCCGAGAAGCTGAGGATGTTCGACAGCATCCTGATTCCTTTGCATCGCGACGGATGGAAATTCGTCGCCCTTTTTGTTCTCGTGACGCTGGGCCTGTTCTTTCTCTGGCAGCCGCTGGGCTGGCTGGGAGTGGTGCTGACGGGCTGGTGCGCCTATTTCTTCCGAGACCCGCCGCGGGTCTCGCCCGTCGGATCGAACTGGGTGCTGAGCCCGGCGGATGGGATGGTCTCGGCCGTCCAGCCGGCCGTGGCCCCCGCGGAGATCGGACTGGGCGAGGCGGCGCTGACGCGGATCAGTATCTTCATGAATGTGTTCAATGTTCATGTGAACCGCAGTCCCGCCGAGGGCGAGGTCGCTGCGCTCGCCTATCGGCCCGGGCGCTTCTTCAATGCCTCGCTGGACAAGGCCAGCGAGTTGAACGAGCGGATGAGCATGCGGCTCGCCATGGCGGCGGGTTCCGATCTGGGCGTGGTGCAGATCGCGGGGCTCGTGGCCCGGCGCATCCGTTGCGACGTGAAGCCGGGCGACCGACTGCGCCCGGGACAGCACTACGGGTTGATTCGCTTCGGCAGCCGCCTCGATGTCTATCTGCCCCCCGGGGTGGCGGCCCTGGTTGCCGTCGGCCAGACCATGGTGGCCGGAGAGACCGTGCTCGCCGATCTCGCTTCCCGCGAAGCGGCGCGCCCAACGGAGAGAACATAGATGGACGTCCGTAACACGCGCCGGCCGCCGGTCAACCGGCTGAGGGATCATTCCGTCAATCGGCTGATCCCGAATATCCTGACCATGCTGGCCCTTTGCGCCGGCATGACCAGCGTTCGCCTCGGGCTGCTGCAGCATTGGGAATTCGCGGTCGCCGCCATCGCCGTGGCCGCGGTGCTGGATGCGCTTGACGGGCGGATCGCTCGGCTCCTGGACACCTCGAGCAAGTTCGGCGCCGAGCTCGATTCCCTGGCCGATGTCATCGGCTTCGGCGTGGCGCCCAGCCTCCTGCTCTACCTCTGGACCATGCATACTGCCGGCGGCCTCGGCTGGGCGGTCTGCCTGCTCTTCGCCGTCTGCTGCAGCCTGCGTCTCGCTCGCTTCAACACCAAGCTCGACAACACGGATCTGCCGGCCTGGACCGGGCGTTTCTTCTCCGGTGTGCCGGCACCCGCGGCCGCCGGCCTTGCCTTGACGCCGATGATGGCGAGCTTCGAGTTCGGAACCGGCTTCTTCGATCGCCCGCTCTTCGTCGGCCTGGTCATGGTCGGAGTCGCGATCCTCATGGTGAGCCGCGTGCCGACCTTCTCCTTCAAGCGGCTCAAGGTGCGGCCGCGCTCGGTCCTCCCCGTCATGATCGGTGTCGGGGGGCTGATCGTGCTCGTCATCAGCACGCCCTGGATCGCCTTTCTCGGCCTCGCGCTCTGCTATCTCGCCACGATCCCCGTCAGCATTCTCTACTACCGCCGCCTCGCGGCCCGGCGCACCATCGTCGAGCCGGTCGATTCCGTGGAAACCTTGCCGCACTGATGCCCCGGCGATGTTCGACGCGCGGCTGCGTCGGCTGATCGATCCGCCCCTCGATGCCGCCGGCCGGCGCCTCGCCGGCTGGGGCCTCGGCGCCAATGCGACGACCCTCGGCGGATTTGTCATCGGTCTCGCCGCTCTTCCCCTGCTGGCGGCGGGGCAGTTCGCCGCGGCGCTGATCGTCATCCTTCTCAATCGGCTGGCCGACGGGCTCGACGGCGCCATCGCCCGACGCCAGGGTCCCAGCGATCTCGGCGGCTATCTCGATATCCTCTGCGACTTTCTTTTCTACGCCGCCGTTGTCTTCGGCTTCGTCCTGGCGGCCCCGGCCAATCAAGTCCCCGGCGCCTTCCTGCTGTTCTCCTTCATCGGGACGGGCAGCTCCTTCCTGGCCTTTGCCATACTCGCGGCGCGGCATGGCTGGGAGACCAGCGAGCGCGGGCGCAAATCCTTCTTCCACCTCGGTGGCCTGACCGAAGGCAGCGAGACCATCGCCTTGTTCATCGCCGTCTGCCTGTTCCCGGCGGCCTTTCCTGCGCTCGCCTGGGTCTTCGGCGCCGCCTGCTGGGTGACGACGCTTGGGCGGGCTGTATCCGCCTGGACGTTCCTGAAGCGGGGAGGAGATGGTAGTCTCACCCTATAGTTGCTGATTATTTGCCTTGGATTGTCATGCGTAAGCCGTCCCTCGGCCGGAGCGCTCCCGCGACCAAGACCCCCGAGGGCGGGAGCGGCGCTCTGCGCGTGGGTGCCCGGCTCGCGATTCCGGCGGCGCTCCTCTGGGCGGGCGAGGCACTGGCGCAGACCCCCGCGGCGATCGAGCAGGCGAGAGCCGCTGTGGTCGCCCATTCGGATCTGCAGCTGCAGCTTCCGGGGGCAGCGGAACCGCCGCCATTGCCGTCGATCTCCATCCCAATCGAATTCCTCTGGGCGCTGGTCGTCCTCGGCGTGCTCTTCGTTCTCTATTACCTGCGCGACATCATTCCCGGCTGGCGGCGATCGGCGGTCGAGGAGTGGGCGGCGTCCGGCGATAGCGCGGGGCTGACGGGTCAATCGCCGGCAGACATCCTGCTGACGGCCGACGAGCTCGCCCGCGAGGGCCGCTATGTCGAGGCGATGCATGTGCTCCTGTTGAAGGGTCTCGCCGATATCCGCCAGCGGCTGAACGAGCAATTCGCCGATTCCTTGACCAGTCGCGAGATCATGCGCCGCGCGCGACTCTCCGATGCCGGCGCCGCCGCGCTAAGCGACATCGTGCTCGGCGTCGAGCGGACCTATTTCGGCGAGCATCCGGCGGGACCGCCCGAGTATGAGGCCTGCCGGCGCCGGTTCGATGCGCTGAACGCGGCGCTGGCCGCCCAGGCCCAGGCCGCTCATGCCATCCCTGCACAGGCCACGCCATGACTGCCGAGGGCGTCTTCTCCGGTCGGCTGCTGGCGATCTGGATCTCGGCCTCGGTCGCGTTGCTGGCCGCCTCGCTCTATTTCATGCTCATGCCCGAGGGGACAGGCCCCGGCGCCGATAGCGTCGGCCCGACCGCCTTCTCCCGCTCCGCCCTCGGCCATGCCGGCATCGCCGAGATCCTCCAGCGCCTGGGCGTTCGCGTGGTGAAGAGCCGGTACGGCTCCCTCGGCAAGATTGGCAAGGAGGATCTCCTGGTGATCGCCGAGCCTCCGGTGGGAAGCGATTCCCTGGAATCGGTCCAACGTCTCCTGCACGCCGACCGGATTCTCCTGATCTTGCCCAAGCGCGATGGAATTCCCAGCAGCGAGCATCCGGGCTGGATCGCCGATGCCCAGCTCCTGCCCGCGCCGGAGATCCAGCTTCTCCTGACGGCTCTCGATATCAATGCCACAGTCTCCTATACGCGCAAGGCGGTTGTCTGGAAGCAGAACGGGCTCGAGGTCGATCCCAAGATCTCAGCGCCGGTGCAGCTTCTCGAATCCGATCACATGCAGACCCTGGTCTGGACCGAACGTGGCGCTCTGGTCGCAGAGTTTAATCGCGGCCTCCGGCGGGTCTGGATCTTGAGCGATCCCGATGTGATCGAGAACCACGGGCTCTCGCAGAGCGCCAATGCGGCCTTCGCGGTGGCGCTCGTCAACTGGCTCCGAGGGCCCAACGGCCGCGTCGTCTTCGACGAGACCATCCATGGTTATGTCTCTCGGCCGCCGAACCCGCTGAGGCTGCTGTTCACATTTCCCTATGTGCTGGCGACGGCCCAGGGCGTGCTGGCCATCGGCCTGCTGCTTTGGGCGACGGTCGGTCGTTTCGGCAAGGCGGAACCGGTGGCCCCGGCGCTGGAATCAGGGAAGCTCGGGCTGATCCGCAACATCGCCGAGCTTCTCGGCTTTGCCCGCCATCACGAGATCGTCGTGCAGCGCTACGTGCAGGAGGCGCTGCGCGATGCGGCGCGCCTGCTCCATGCCCCGCCGCTGCCGGAGGGACAGCTCGTCCCCTGGCTCGCCCGGGTGGGGAAGCTGCGCGGGGCCGAGCCGGATTGCGCGGAGATCGTCCGCCGCATGGAGCAGACCGGGCCAAAGGGGACAAGGGAGGCATCCGCCCTGATGGCGGTCGCCCGCGACATTTATCGGTGGAGGAGGGGAATCATCGATGGACATCCAGGAGATACGCTCGCTCGCGGAAAGCATCCGCGGCGAGGTCCGTAAAGCCGTCATCGGTCAGGAGGAGGTCGTCGAGCTGATGCTGACGAGCCTCCTGGTCGGCGGGCATATCCTGCTCGAAGGCGTGCCGGGGACGGCCAAGACTCTGTTGACTCAGGCCTTCGCCGCGAGCCTGCGGCTGGATTTCGGGCGCATCCAATTCACGCCGGATCTGATGCCTGGCGATGTGCTGGGCACCAATCTGTTCAATTTCCAGACCAATGGCTTCATCCTGACCAAGGGGCCGATCTTCACCCAGCTCCTGCTGGCCGACGAGATCAACCGCACGCCGCCCAAGACGCAAGCCGCCCTGCTGCAGGCGATGAACGAGCGGGTCGTGACCATCGACGGGCAGGATCACCAGCTCGGCGAGAACTTCATGGTGGTCGCAACCCAGAATCCGATCGAGCAGCAGGGGACATATCCGCTACCCGAGGCCCAGCTCGACCGCTTCCTGTTCAAGATCATTATCGACCATCCCGGTCGCGATGAGGAGCGGGAGATCCTGCGTCGCCATGGCCATCGCTCCGCCATGCCGCGGCTGTCGGATTTCGGCCTCGAGCCCGTCGCCGACGGCGCGGTGCTCCTGGAGATGCGCCGTGCCGTCGAGGCCATCCGGCTCACCGATGCCCTGATCGACTATATCGTCGATGTCGTGCGGGCGACGCGGGAGCATGCTTCCCTGGAAGTCGGCGCCTCGACCCGGGCGGCCAATATGCTGGCGGCCGCCGCGCGGGCCTTCGCCGTCCTCCAAGGGCGCGATTTCGTCATTCCCGACGATATCAAGACCCTGGCCCTGCCGGTGCTTCGCCACCGGCTGGTGCTGTCGCCCGGGGCGGAGATCGAAGGCTTGGGCGCCGACAGGGTGCTCCGCGAGATCCTGGATCAGGTGGCCGCACCGCGATGATCCGACCGACGCACCGGGCCGTGCTGCTTTTCGCGCTGGGGGTGCCGTTCGCCTTCCTGCTGGTGGTGCTCGACCCGGCTCTGTGGGAGTTCTGCCTCGACTTCGGGGCGCTGGTCCTGATCGCCCTCGGCGTTGACGCGCTCCTGACCCTCACGCGGCGGCGCCTGGAGGTCGCGGTCGACCTGCCCGAGGTGCTTTATGTCGGCGAGGCGGGGGAGATCAAGGTTGTGCTCGCGGCGAAGGGCTACGCGCGGGAGATCACGATCGAGCTCCTGGCCGAGCAGCGCGGCGACGTCGACCGGCCCGCGATCCGGGCCGCGACCGTCTTCTCCGGCAAGCCGGCTTCGGTGGGGCTGCCGCTCCTGCCGCGGCGCCGGGGCAAGGTCCATGTGGATGGCCTGTGGCTGCGCTGGAAGGGACCGCTAGGGTTGGTGGAAACGACGCTTCGCCGGCCGGTCGAGGGCAGTGTCGATGTGCTCCCGAATATCCGGGGCGTGCAGAGAGCCGCCCTTCAGTTCGTCGACCGTGACGCCGTCTTCGGCGTCAAGGTTCAGCGCGAGCGCGGGGAGGGCACGGAGTTCGACGCCCTCAGGGACTATGCTCCCGGCCTCGACCATCGCGTGATCGACTGGAAGCATTCGGCGCGACATATGAAGCTCCTGTGCAAGGAGTTCAGGACCGAGCGCAATCATCAGGTCGTGCTGGCCTTCGACACCGGCTATCTCATGTGCGAGCCCCTGGAGGGCGTGCCGCGGCTGGATCACGCGATCAACGCCGGGCTGCTGCTCGCCTGGATCTCGCTGCGCCATGGCGATCTCGTCGGAACCTATGGCTTCGACTCCGCCGTGCGGCAGTATCTTCAGCCGACCCGCGGCATATCGAGCTTCGCGCGGGTCCAGCGCGCCGCCGCCGGCCTCGACTATCACCACGCCGAGACCAACTTCACCCTCGGTCTCGCCGAGCTCAATCTCCGGCTGCGGCGCCGGGCGCTGATCGTCTTGTTCACCGATTTCGTCGACACGGTCACGGCGGAGCTGCTGGTGGAGAGCCTGCAGCGCATGGCCAATCGCCATGTCGTCATCTTCGTTACCCTGCGCGATTCGGTTCTGGAGCAGACCGCCGAGGCCCCGCCGGCGCAGTTCCAGACCGTGGCGCAGGCCGTCATCGCCCAGGATCTCCTGCGCGACCGGCGGATCGTGTTGGAGAAGCTGCAGCGCCTGGGCGTGCATTGTCTCGATGTGTCCAATCGCGCGCTCTCTACCGGTCTCATCAACCGCTATCTCATGATCAAGCAGAGGGGCCTGATATGAGCGTCGTTGCGGAGGGGACTCCCGCGGGAGATGCAAGCGCACTGGCTCCGCCGGCCGCCCCCAGGCTCATCCTGCGCTCCAGCGAGTTCCGCAAGGGCCGCGAGGCGGGCTGGCGAGAGCTCGAAGGCTTCATCAAGGAGGTCGAGCGTCGGAGCCTCCTGGCCCTTTCCGTCGAGGAGCTGCAGCGCCTCCCTCTTCTCTACCGCTCGGCTCTGTCCTCGCTCTCGGTCGCCCGCAGCATCGCGCTGGATCGCAACCTGCTCCTTTACCTGGAGAACCTGTGCTTCCGCGCCTTCCTCATCGTCTACGGACCGCGGATCGGCATCTGGCGAGCCGCCGTCGATTTCTTCCGGCGCGGATTTCCCGAGGCCGTCCGCAGCGCGCGCTGGCATATCCTGCTCTCCGCTTTCTGCCTGCTGGTCGGCCTGGTGGCCGGTTTCGTGCTGACGGTCGGGGATGAATCCTGGTTCTCTTCCTTCGTGCCGGCGGGTCTGGCGGATGGACGGGGACCGGCGAGCAACCGCTCGGAGCTGCTGAGCCAGGAGATCTTCGCCCCCTGGGACGGCTTCACCAAGACGATCACCGTCATGGCGACCTTCCTCTTCCAGAACAACACCACCGTGGGCATCCTGGCCTTCAGCCTCGGCATCGCCGGGGGCGTGCCGACAGCGCTGCTCACCGCCTATCAGGGGCTGACGCTGGGCGCCTTCATCGCCCTTCATTGGAATCGCGATCTGACGATCGATTTCCTCGGCTGGACCTCGATCCATGGCGTGACGGAGCTCACGGCGATCGTGCTCTGCGGGGCGGCCGGCTTCATGCTGGCGGAGCGCGTCCTCTTTCCCGGGCGCCATGCCAGGCTCGAGAACCTCGCCATCCATGGCCGGGAGGCGGCCCGCCTCGCGGTGGGTGCCATCTTCATGCTGTTCGTGGCGGCCCTCATCGAGGGCTGCCTTCGCCAATTGGTGGCGAGCACGCCGCTGCGGTTTGCCATCGGCGGCGCGACGGGAGCGCTCTGGCTGGCCTATTTCCTCCTGGCGGGCCGGCGGGCCAGGCCATGACCTCGGCCACCGACAGGGCATCGCTGCTGCTGGAGGGCGGCGTCAGGCGCAAGGAATCGATCGTCAGCCCCGAAGGGGTGCCGATGAGCGTGGAGGTGGCGAGCTATGGCGATCGCCTGGCCGCCTTCATTCTCGACTCTCTCTTCTGGACAACGGCGACGGTCCTGTTGTTCCTGGCGGTTCTGATGTCCGGCGGCATGACTCTGGGCGGCATGGCGGGCCTCTCCCTCGCGGTCTTTGCGGCCTTCCTCCTGCGCAACCTCTACATGATCCATTTCGAGCTGGTCTGGCGCGGGGCGACACCGGGAAAGCGCCTGATGGGCATCAAGGTGATCGACCGCCATGGCGGCCCGCTGCTGCCCGGCGCCGTCATTGCCCGCAATCTGACCCGGGAGATCGAATACTTCCTGCCCATGGGACTGCTGAGCGAGGGCGCAGCGCGGGGCGCCCCCTGGCTTGCCCTCTGCCTGGGACTCTGGATGCTGCTCTTCACCTTGCTGCCGCTCTTCAACCGGCAGCGGCTGCGGGCCGGCGACCTGATCGCGGGAACGATGGTCGTGGTCTTGCCGCGCCGGCTGCTGCTGGACGATCTCGCCGAGCATCAGGCACGCTTCGTCTTCGCCGAGCGCCAGTTGCGGGCCTATGGCGCCTTCGAGCTCCAGGTGCTGGAGGAACTGCTGCGGCGCGCCTCGGGAAAAGACGCCGCGCGGCTGCGCCGCGAGGTGGCGGACAAGATCTGCCGCAAGATCGCCTGGACCGAGCCGGTTCCGGACGCGGAGGTCGAGCAGTTCCTGCGCGACTTCTACGCCGCCGAGCGCGCCTATCTGGAACGCGAGCAACTCTATGGTCGGCCCAAGGCGAGCAAGGAAGATATGGGAAAGCCGGCCTCGGGCGGCTGAGGGTGAGCGGTCAGTCGAAGACGGCAGCGAGATGCTCGATGTCCAGCCCCTCCTTGGTAGAACGAAGGCCGTGATAGGTGACGATATTGACGATGGCCTGATAGGTGCTGCCGATTGCCGTGAGCAGGAATGTGCCCGTCGCGTAACCTGCTATTCCGGCGAACCTTATGCCGAACCGCAGTAGGACAAAATTGAATATGCTGATCACGATGGCGGGAACGAGGTAGATCGCGAATATTTGCCAACGATGACCCTTGGTCAGCTCGCGGCTGCGGCTCAGGCTTCGGATGGGCCCAAGCGACTCGACCACGCAGACCGGAACGACGACAAAGAACATCGTCAGGCAAATAAGGCCCGGTACCGCAAGCAGCGCGGTGCCGGCTATCACCAGGGCGACGGCGCAGATCGCCGTGCCAATTGCGGGAATGAACCGGCTCGGCGCTCGCCAGATGGAGGCGCCTATCTCGAAAGAGCGCCCGCGAATGTCCTGGAAGGCACCATAGATCAACGCAGTTTCGCAGACAGAAAAGACGGCGACCCAAAAGAACAGAAAACCGATCTCGGAAGCGAGTAACGCGCCCTTCGAAAGCGATAGCACCATGCGGGCCACCTCAACGACATAGATCGCGGAGATAAGGTGGGGCAGCGCGGCGACCGCGCCGAATAAGAAATATTTTGGGAAGTTCCCAAGAAAGAGCTTGAGCGATTTGCTCAAGATGCTGCCGACACGGAAACTTTCGCTGGCGAAGGCCAGCTCTCCTATGGATGCATTGCTCATCGATCTCCCCTCGACCAGGATCTGCGGACCTGACGTCTGCCAGCCGGCCCCCCGAGGAGGCGCGGGCGGTCACCAGCTGCTGCCTAGTCGAAGACCGCGGCGAGCTGTTCGATATCCAGCCCTTCTTTGACCGCCCGCAGGTCGTGATAGGCGACGATGGCGACGAGGGCTTGATAGGGGGAAGTAACGGCCACGATCAGAAAGCTGGCGACCGCGGCCCCGGTTATGCCGGCAAAAGCCGCGCCGATGGCCTGGAGGATGAAGCTGCCGATACCGAGCACAAGGAGCGGCACGATATAGATCGCAAAGATTTTCCAACGGTGACCCTTCGTCAGCGCACGGCTGCGGCCGAGGCTTTGGAGCGGCCCGAGGGCCTCCACGACGCATACGGGAATGGCGACCAGGAACATGGTCAGCACGATGAAGCCGGGCACGATGAGGAGGATAACGCCGACGATCAGGGCGATGGTGAAGCAGATCGACGTCCCCAGCACGGGAAGGAATCGGCCCAGACCGCGGCGCACGGATGTCCCGAGATCGAAGCTTTGGCCGCGAATGTCCTGGAAGGCCCCTTGGATCATCGTCGCCTGAACCAGCGCGAAGAGGACCATGCTGAGCAGGAGATAGCCGATCCCGGCCTTGTTCGTGACGGATACGGATTGGCTCTGAACCGAGACGGAACCGTATTGCAGGACGGAAAAGAAATTCGGGACGGCCATCACGACGCCGAACAGGATATATTTCGGAAAACTTCTGAACAGGACCGTGAGCGATCGGCCCAGGACCCGGCCGACACTGAAATCGCCGCCGCCAATTGCGGGCGCTCGCGCGGATATATCACTCATCTTTCCCCCCTCGGTGGTAATGGCCGGAATGCTTGGCATTCCGGCAGGCAGTATTGCTGCTCCTCAATCATCAGCCGAAATTTCTTTCCAAGTCTCTACCAGGGGGGAAGGGATGGCAAGCTGCGCCGCCGTGCCTGGTCTCACGGGTGCTGGCCCGCCGGGGTTGTCGGCGCGCCCGGTCGGGTATATATCTGCCGCACCCTTTGGGGAGTAGCCTCCTTCGTCTGAGAAGGGCGCGGTTCAACATGCTTGGCTTCGGCCATGGACCGCGCGGGCCGTTAGGCCTTGGCGAGACCTTTGGCATCGGCATCCGCTCCGGGCAGGACGGGGGTGCCGGCGTCATCGGTCCACCTCCCGTCCGCCCCTTGTGCATCCATGTCCGATCTGGCGCCGCCGCGGCGTCGTCCGCGATGACCGTCTCGATCATCCTGCTGCTAGCCTCGGCGGGCGCCATCTATGTCGCCTGCGAGTTCTTCGTGAACGGCATCGAATGGGTCGGCCGTCGCCTCTCCCTGGGCGAGACAGCGACCGGAACGGTGCTCGCCGCCTTTGGAACAGCGCTGCCCGAGAGCGTCGTCACCTTGGTGGCGACGGCCTTCGGCCAGGCTGACGCCCAGCGGCAGATCGGCATCGGGGCGGCTCTCGGCGGCCCGC
>DATHQQ010000605.1:0-5003 GCA_035482595.1 Verrucomicrobiia bacterium | reverse complement strand
GATTTGGCGAAGATGCCGAAGCTGCTGTCGCGGAAGATCTCGCTCACATCGGTGACGACGAGGGGATTGCGCAGGTCGGGCTTGTCGGAGCCGTATTTCAGCATCGATTCGTCATAGGCGATGCGCGGGAAGGGCATCGGCCCCAGCTTGCGATCGCCCTTGAACTCATCGAAGACGCCATGGAGCACCGGCTCGATGGCGGCGAAGACGTCCTCCTGGGTCACGAAGGACATCTCGAAATCGAGCTGATAGAACTCGCCCGGCGAGCGGTCGGCGCGGCTGTCCTCGTCGCGGAAGCAGGGCGCGATCTGGAAATAGCGGTCGAAGCCCGCGATCATCAACAGCTGCTTGAACTGCTGCGGTGCCTGGGGCAAGGCGTAGAACTTGCCGGGATGCAGACGGCTCGGCACCAGGAAGTCGCGGGCACCCTCGGGCGAGCTCGAGGTCAGGATCGGTGTCTGGAACTCGGTGAAACCGGAATCCACCATGCGCCGGCGTATGCTGGAGATCACCCGGGAGCGCAGCAGGATGTTGCGGTGGATGCGCTCGCGGCGCAGATCGAGGAAGCGGTAGGTGAGGCGCAGATCCTCGCCGGCATCCTCATCGCTGTTGACCTGGAGCGGGACCATCTCGGCCGCGGCCTGCAGCTGATAGGCCTCGATGCGCAGCTCGACCTCGCCGGTGGCGAGCTTGGGGTTGATCGTCTCGGGCGTGCGCGGCACGAGCCGGCCGGTGAGGGTGACGACGCTCTCCACCCGGACCGATTCGATCTCGCGGAACAGCGGGCTCGAGGTGTCGACGACGCATTGCGTGATGCCGTAGTGGTCCCGCAGGTCGATGAACAGCAGATTGCCGTGGTCGCGCTTGCGGTGGATCCAGCCGGAGAGCCGTACCGTGCGGCCGGCATCGGCAAGGCGGAGCTCGCCGCAGTTATGGGTTCGATAGGCGTGCATGGGACAATCCGTTGGGAAGCCGGGCCACTGGGAAACCGGGCGGCAAAAGGCATTTTCGCCCCGGATTTGTCAAGCCGAGGCCGTCCCGAAAGGCGTCTCTGGCAAGTTGGACGGCCATGAAAATCCGTGTATAGCAGGCGGCAATGACCCTGATTGCCGAGTCCGGCGCCCTCGCCGCCTTCTGCCAACGCCAACGCGAGGTGGAATTCGTCGCCATCGACACCGAATTCATGCGCGACAAGACCTATTGGCCGCAGCTTTGCCTGGTCCAGATCGCCGGGCCCGAGGAGGCGGCGGCCATCGATACGCTGGCGCCCGGCCTCGATCTCGAACCGCTGCTGGCGCTATTGGCCGATCCCAAGGTGCTGAAGGTGTTCCACGCTGCCCGGCAGGATGTGGAGATCTTCTTTCATATGACGGGGGGCATCCCGGCCCCGCTGGTGGATACCCAGGTCGCCGCCATGGTCTGCGGCTTCGGCGATGCGGTGAGCTATGAGAATTTGGCGGCCAAGCTTGCCGGGGCACGCATCGACAAGAGCTCCCGCTTCACCGACTGGGCCCATCGCCCGCTGACCGGCCGCCAGCTGCAATACGCGCTCTCCGACGTGACCCATCTCAGGCCGACCTATGAGCATCTGGCGCGCCGGCTCGCCAAGACCGGGCGCACCGACTGGGTCGCCGAGGAAATGGCGGTGCTGACGAACCCCAACACCTATCGCCTGGAGCCGTGCGAGGCTTGGCGGCGCATCAAATTCCGCAACGACAAGGCGCGTCCGCTCGCCATCCTGCGCGAAGTCGCCGCCTGGCGCGAGGAGGAAGCCCAGCGCCGCGACCTGCCGCGCAATCGCGTGCTGCGCGACGAAACCCTCTGCGAGATCGCCGCCCATGCGCCGAGCGATATCGAGCATCTGGCCCGCTGCCGCGGGCTCTCGCGGTCCATCGCCGAGAACCGGCAGGGGGCCCAGATCCTGGCCGCCGTCAAGCGCGGGCTGGAGCTGCCGGCGAGCGAATGCCCCGAGCCCACCCCGCGCCGCGACCTGCCCTCGGGCATCGGCCCCTTGATCGAGCTCCTGCGGGTGCTGCTCAAGATGCGATGCGAGGATCATGACGTGGCCCAGAAGCTGATCGCCAGTGCCGACGATCTCGAGCTGATCGCCGCCGACGACGGCGCCGAGGTCCCGGCGCTCCACGGCTGGCGGCGCGAGATCTTCGGCGCCGACGCGCTGGCGCTGAAGCATGGCCGGCTCGCGCTGACGGTGGTCGGCCGGCGCGTCAAGGTGGTGCCCGTCACCGCGGCTTGAGCCGCAAAGGCGCTACCGCGCTCCCCGCGCCTTCGCATTGGCGGTCGCCACCGAGCGGCCGATGGCGCGGCCGAGGGCCTCCAGGCGCCGGTCGACCGCTTCGCCATACATGACGCCGCCGTTCTTCGGCAGCACCAGGGTCAGGCGATCCCCCGCCAGGCGCAGGCTGGTTTCCCGCAACAGCTTTCGGGTGGCGCCGGACAGGGAATAGGCAAGCCGGAGGGCAAGCCCGAGGACGAGAGCCTGGCTGAGGCGCGGCTCATCGATCAGGCGGAGCACCGCTTCCCCGGCGATGGGCTCCAGCGTGCCGGCATAGCGCGCCGCGACCGCGGCGGCGGCGAAGACGCGCTCGCTATGCTCGATGCCGCCGATCGGCAGACGCAGGATGCGGTCGAAGGACTGCTCGGCGCGGTAGTCCGGATGATCGCGCCAGGCGATGTCGCTCAGCAGGCAGATGCCATGGCGCAGCCGCCGCGCCTCGGGCCCTTCGCCGGGAAAGAGCGGGCGGGTCCATTCCTCCAGCGCGTCGCCCATGGAGCCGAAGCGCCCATCCATGTCGACCTGATCGCGGGCCGCGGCCAGCAATGGATCCTGGCGGCGCAGGGTCGGAGGCAGCTCGCTGAAGATATAGCCCTCGCGCAGCCCGAAGGCCGAGAAGACGATGGCGTCGGGACGTGCGCGGCGCAGCAGCCGCTCGAGCAGCAAAGCGGCGAAGGGGAGCGTATCCAGGCGCCGGCGCGACAGGCCAGAGATGGCGGCCAACGACCGGCGTCCCAGCCGTGACATGATGCGGAGCAGATTCTCCGCCTGGTCGCGATCGATGCGGTATTGCTGGATGATATGGAGCGGATGGCCGATCTGCTCCATATGGATGCGGGCCAGCGAACGCCAGGCGCCGCCCACGGCATAGAAATTGCGCCCGCGCAGATCCCCGATCCAGGGCACGCTTTCCAGGTGCTGGTCGATCAGAGCGCGGGCGACATCGCGATCGGCGATCGCCGCATCGCCGACCCGAAGCGGACCCAGAGGCAGAGTGACATGGGGTCCCAGCCGGCCGTGGTCGAGGCCCACCAGCTCCACGCTGCCGCCGCCGAGATCCCCCATCAGCCCGTCGGCATCGGGAATCCCCGAGACGACGCCCAGGGCCGAGAGCCGCGCCTCCTCCGAGCCCGAGAGAATGCGCACCGGCACGCGCCAGCGCTTGCGCACCGTCTCGGCGAAATCGACCCCATTGACGGCGTCGCGTACCGCGGCGGTCGCCAGCATATCGAGCCGCGCGAGCCCCATGGCCTTGGCCAGGCGCACGAAGCGGCCGAGGTTCACCATCGCCGATTCCACGCCCTCCTCGTTCAGCCGCCCGTCGCGGCTGAGCCCGCGGCCCAGGCCGCAGAGCACCTTCTCGTTGAACAGCAACAGCGGCGTGCGCGCCAGGCGGTCGAAGACGACGAGACGGATCGAATTCGATCCGATATCGACGACGCCGATGCGCCCTTCGCGCAGGCGTCCCGGCCGCGATCGAGCCGGCGCGGCGCGGCGAATCTTCGATCCGGTCACGCGCGTTCAGGCCTTCTTGAAATCGAGCAAAGGCGCCTTCTTGGATTTCTTGAGTGCGCTGCCGCGGCCTGAGAGGCTCGGGTTGGTCATGAAATAGGTATGGGCGCTGAAGGCCGCGGCCTCCGCCGCAACCCGGGCATAGCGGCCATCGGGGCCGAGCTCCCAGCTCTGCGCCTTGTCCTTCAGATTGGCGATCATGATCTGGTCGAGCACCTGCTGATGCACCGTGGGATTCTCGATTGGGACCAGCGTCTCCAGCCGGCGGTCGAAATTGCGCGGCATCCAGTCGGCGGAGGAGATGAAGATCTTGGCCCCGGCCGAGGGCAGCTTCTCCCCCGCGCCGAAGCAGAGGATGCGGCTATGCTCCAGGAACCGCCCGATGATGCTCTTGACGCGGATATTCTCCGACATGCCGGGCAGGCCGGGCCGGAGGCAGCAGATGCCGCGGACCACCAGATCGATGGAGACCCCGGCCTGGGAGGCGCGGTAGAGCGCATCGATCAGCTCGGGATCGACCACGGAGTTCATCTTGGCCCAGATCGTCGCCGGCCGCCCGGCCGCCGCATGGGCCACCTCCTCTGCCACCAGCTTCAGCACGGTGTCGCGCAGATTCACCGGTGCCACGGCGATCTTCTCCAGCCGGTCGGGCTTGGCATAGCCGGTCATGTAGTTGAAGAGCCGCGCCGCATCGTGGCAGAGCGCCGCATCGCAGGTGAAGAAGGAGAGGTCGGTATAGATCTTGGCCGTCACCGGGTGGTAGTTGCCGGTGCCGAAATGGACGTAGCTGCGCAGGGTGCCGCCTTCGCGGCGCATCACCATG
Organism: Verrucomicrobiia bacterium; assembly: GCA_035482595.1. GTDB lineage: Bacteria > Pseudomonadota > Alphaproteobacteria > Dongiales > Dongiaceae > DASXQK01. The sequence continues at coordinate 375 of DATHQQ010000605.1, read as the reverse complement.
GCGACCTTGGCATGGGTCTTCAGCTCCAGGAAGCCGTAGACCACCTGCACCCCAGCGCGCTCCATGTCGCGGGCCCAGCGGATATTGGCCTCCTCGTCGAAGCGCGCCTTGAGCTCGACCAGGGCCGTCACCGACTTGCCGGCCTCGGCGGCCTCGATCAGAGCCTTGACGATGGGGGAATCGTCGCTGGTGCGGTAGAGAGTCTGCTTGATCGCCACCACGGAGGGATCGCGCGCGGCCTGGCGCACGAACTGCACCACCACGTCGAAGCTCTCATAGGGGTGATGGACGATAATGTCCTTCTGGCGGATGGCGGCGAAGCAGTCGCCGGCGAAATCGCGAATGCGCTCGGGAAAGCGGGCGATATAGGGCGGG
>DATHQQ010000604.1:0-8312 GCA_035482595.1 Verrucomicrobiia bacterium | reverse complement strand
CACCGCGCGGTCGACCGGGGCGGTGGGATCGATGGTGAAGCCGCCGGGCTCGCAGACCAGCCCGCCCGGCGTCGCCTTCAGCCAGTCCTGAACCTTCGCCATTGCGCCTAGATAGGCTCGGCCCGCGCCCTTTGCCAGCGGACACCCTGTCCCCAGAAAGGACTCGGTCGCCGCGACGGTTCCCTACTGCATGTCGCAGTCGAAGCCCAAGCCGCGCTCCCGGGCCCGCCGATAGGCCAGCTCCGTCACGGCAAGATCCTGAAGCGCCACGCCCGTTCCATCGAAAACTGTGATCTGCTCCGCCGAGGCGCGGGCGAAGGCGCCGCTGACGACGGCGCCCAGGGTCAGGCCGAGACGATCGCGGGTGATCAGCCCCAGACGATAGGCATGCTGGCACTCGCCGATGGTGATGGCCTGCTCGGCATCATCCACCACCAGCGTGGCGGCGGCGATGAGCTCGGGCTCCAGCTCCTGCTTGCCGGCGGTATCCGCGCCCATGGCGCTGATATGGGTGCCAGGCTTGATCCATTCCCGACGGATAAGGGCCGCCCGCGACGGGGTGACAGTGATCAGCATGTCGGCTTGCCGGGCGACGGCTTCGAGACCTGGCGCCTCGAAGGCGAGGCCCTCCGCCGATACCGCCTTGCCGAAGGCATCCAGGCTCACCTCGTTCGGGTCCCAGGCCAGAACGCGGGCGATGGGGCGCACGCCGAGCGCAGCACGAAACTGGAAAACGGATTGCCCGCCGGTCCCGATGAGCCCGAGGACCGCGGCCTCCGGCCGGGCGAGATGGCGTGCGGCAAGGGCGCTCGCCGCCCCCGTCCGCACCCCCGTCAGATAATTCGCCCCCACCAGTGCCACGGCCTGACCGCTCTCCGGATCGAAGAGCAGGACGACGGATTGATGATTGCCTCGACCCTGGGCAGCGTTCCCGGGCCAATAGCCGCCGGCTTTCAATCCCAGCACCGGCCGGCTGGCGTCGAAACCTGCCTTGACGCCGAAGACCGCATCGGCATGGCCCACCAGCTCGCGCACCACCGGATAGGATCGGGCGAGGCCGGCATGGGCGGCGGCGAAGGCCGCACCGACGACCGATAGGGCGTCCTCCGCCGAGACGAGCTCGCGGGCGAGTTGTTCAGGGACGAGAAGCATGGGCGGTCTCGCAGCCAGGTGGGATGACCTGCCCTAACTACCGCAATCGAGGCTCCCGGCGCCAATGCCGCTTGGGCCTTCGGCCATGTCGGCCGGGCATGGGGCATCAGGGTCTTGTTGCGCTGCAATTTGCCTGCAACAATCAGTCATGGAACTGAAATGGCTCGAGGATTTCCTGAGCCTCTCGGAGACGCGCAATTTTTCGCGATCTGCGAAGCTTCGGTTCACGACGCAGCCCGCCTTCAGCCGGCGCATCAGGGCGCTGGAGGAATGGGTGGGCGCCACCCTCTTCGATCGCTCGGCTCAACCCGTTTCGCTGACGGAAGCGGGCATCGCCTTTCGCAGCCTGGCCGAGGAGGTGGTTCGTCAGCTCTACCAGGGACGCGAGGAGATCCACCTCGCCTCCGTCCATGTGGCAAGCGCCATCAAGGTCGCCGCCACCCATAGCCTGTCGCTCACCTTCTTTCCCCAATGGATTCGATCCATCGAGAGTGCGGCGGGGATCCTGAATATCCGGCTGGACAGCGGCCATGCGGGCGCCTGCGTGCAGATGATGCAGCGCGGCGCCTGCCATTTCATGCTGTGCCACACCCATCCGTCGGTCGAAGTGGGGCTGGATCCGCGGCAGTTCCACGCGCGGCGGGTTGGAACCGACCGCTTGCTGCCGGTGTCGCGGCCCGATGCCGACGGGGGGCCGATCGATTCCCTGGAGGGCGGCTCGAACGGCCTCTACCGCTATCTGGCCTATGCCGAGACCTCGGCCATCGGCCGCGCCGTCGAGCATATGCTACGGCAATCCCCCCGGCATGTCGCCATGGACAAGGTCTTCGTATCGCGGCTGGCGGCGGTCCTGAAATCGATGGTCCTGGACGGCCGCGGCTTCGCCTGGCTGCCGGCGAGCCATGTCGAGCAGGAGCTGGCGGCCGGCCAGCTCGTGCGCGCGGGGAATTCCTCCTGGGATCTCGAGGTCGAGATTACGCTCTTCAGACCGCGGGACCGGCTGCCGGAGCCGGCCGAGGCGCTGTGGAGGATCGCCGAGGCGCAGTCCCGCGGAACCGACTCCGAGCCAATGATGGCCCGCGCGGCCGCTGGGGGCTGAGCCCCCTCCAAGCTCGCCGACTGGCTCATCCCTCGGCAGCGGCGATGCCGGACCGGCATCGCCCGATCAGGACTTGGCATTGGCACCGCGCGGGTCTTCTGCCGGATTCTGCCGGAGCCGGGCCGAATCAATAGCCGGCGGCCGTCAACAAGGGGGAAGAGCATGAGCGAGATCGCCGTCCCGTCATCAGCAACCCACGCCAATGAGCTGAAGCGCAATGCTCTGGGTCTGCCGCAGGCCATGGCCATGTCCCTGGCCTTCATATCGCCCACCATCGGCGTCATCTTCATCTCGGCCCTCATCGGCGGCCAGGCAGGAGCTTCCTCCCCCTTCGCCTTCATCCTGGGCACGATGGGAATCGCCCTGATGGCGCTGACCCTCTCCGAGTTCGCCAAGCGGGTCACCTCGGCCGGCGGCTTCTACAAATTCGTCACTCTGGCCTTCGGCTCCCATGCCGGCTTCGTCGTCGGCGTGGTGCTGCTGTTCGCTTATGTCCTGCAGAGCCCGCTCAACATCAATCTGTTCGGCGGCTTCGTCGGCGATGCGCTCAGGACCGATTTCGGGATCATGATCCCCTGGTGGGTCTTGATGGTCGGGGTCGTGGTGCTGGTCGGCATCCTCGCCTGGTATTCCGTGCATACCTCCATGACCTTCGATATCGCCTTCCTGATCGCGGAGGTCAGCGTCGTCGCGATCCTGCTGCTGCTGATCATCTTCAAGGGCGGCGATTCGGGTCAGATTCCGGCGGCCTTCACCCCGAACGACTCGCCCCAGGGCTATGGCGGCATCGGCAAGGCCTTCGTCTTCATCGTCTTCGCCTTCTTCGGCTTCGAATCCTGCCTGACCGTGGCCGAGGAATGCCGCAATCCCCGCCGCAACCTGCCGGTCGCCCTGGTGGGCTCGGTCATCCTCGCCGGGCTGTGGTTCACCTTCGCCATGTATGCGGTGGTGGTCGGATATGGTCACAGCCATATGGACACGCTGGCCGGCGCCACGGCGCCGCTGCACGATCTGGCGGTGCGCTATATCGGCGGCTGGTATTCGAATCTCGTGGATCTGGCCGCGATCTCGGCCATCGTCGCCGTGCTGCTGGCGATCCACACCGCCAATTTCCGCGTCCTCTACTCCCTCGGCCGCGACGGGCTGCTTCACCGGGCGCTGGGCCGCACCCATCCGCGGCACAAGACGCCGCATGTGGCGATCATCGTCTATTCCATCGGGACCCTGATCGTCGGCATCGTCGCCGGCGTGAGCTGGGGCCCGATGAGCGCCTTCGGCAATATCGGCTATCTCTCCTCCCTCGCCATGCTGCCGGTCTTCATCGTTACCAACCTCGCCTTGCCGGTCTTCATCCGCCGGCAGTATCCGAAGGAATTCTCGCTGGTCCTGCATCTGATTTCGCCGGTGGTATCGATCCTGATCTTCGCCGCCGCCATCTGGCTCAGCATCAATCCCTGGCCGAGCGCACCGATGGACAGCTTCCCCTGGGTGGTCGTCGCGGTCATCCTGTTGGCCATCCTCTGGGGCTGGGTGCTGAAGAACCGCAACTCGCCCATGTTCAAGCGTCTCGGCGCCGTGCTGTTCATGGAAGGAGAGGCGACACCCCAGCTGCGGGATGTTACCTAGCCACCCGGCCGAGCCCCCTATCGGAGCTCATCCGATAGGGGGCCGATCTCCGCAAGTCGAAATTCAGGAGAGTCGACAAGATGGGACGATTGAGCGGCAAGAGCGCCGTGGTGAGCGGTGGCGCCTCGGGAATCGGCAAGGCGATCGCGCAGCTTTTCCTGGAGGAAGGCGCCAAGGTCGTCATCGCCGACATCAATGGCGCCCTTCTGGACAAGACGGTGACGGAGCTGGCGGCCCATGGCTCCGTGCTCGGTGTCATCGGCGATGTCCGCGCCATGGCCGATGCGGCGCGGATCGTTCAACGGGCCGTCGATGGGCATGGCGGGCTGGACATCCTCGTCTGCAATGCCGGCATCACCAGCGTGATGCCGATCGAGAATCTCGCGGAAGCGGAGTGGGATGCCGTGCTGACGACCAACGTCAAGGGCATGTTCACGCTGGTCAAGCAGGCCGTCCCCCATATGGTCGCACGGGGAGGCGGGAAGATCGTCACCCTTGGCTCGGAGATGGGCATCGTCGCCGTACCGGAGTCGCCCGCCTATAACGCCAGCAAGGGCGCCGTCATCATGTTCACCAAATCCATCGCGCTCGATCTCATCCGCCACAATATCCGCGTGAACGCGCTCTGCCCCGGCATCACCCGCACACCGCTGCTCCAGTCGGAGATCGACAACAGCCTGGAGCCCGAAAAGGTCGCCGCGGCGCAAGCGAGCTGGGCGCCGATCAACCGGGTCGCCGAGCCGCGAGAGATCGCCTATGGCGCCCTGTTTCTGGCAAGCGACGAGAGCTCCTTTGCCGTGGGGAGCTGCCTCGTGCTGGACGGCGGGTTTACGGCCAAGTAACGGCGTCCCTGCCGGTTGGAGATTTGATTTCCCACGCTCGACAACAGATCGGCCTGGGGCTGGAGGAAGTGCCATGACGGAGGATCCGGACGGGGATCATCGGCCTATGACGGCGCCGCTGCCCAGGCCGCTGGCGGCGGAGGTCGTGCTGCCGATCCCCTTGGATGACCCGCGGATCGACACGCCGGCTGTGCTGGTCGACCTCGATATCGTGGAGGCCAATATCGCGCGCATGGCGGGCCTGGCGCGGCGCGAGAGGCTCTCCCTGCGTCCGCATATCAAGACGCATAAGAGTACATCCATGGCGCAGCGCCAACTGGCGGCAGGGGCCGTCGGCGTCTGTTGCGCGACGGCATCGGAAGCGGAGGTCATGATCGAGGGGGGCGTCGGCGACGTGCTCCTGGCCTATCCCCTGGTGGGCCGGCGCAAGTTCGAGCGGGTTGCGCCGCTGCTGGGCAGCACGGCGCTGACCCTGGTCACCGATTCCAAGGCCGTAACCGCATCCTATCGCGATCTCGCCCAGACGATCGGGCATTCCATCCGCGTGATGATCGAGATCGACAGCGGGATGCATCGGGTCGGCGTCGATCCGCGCAGCGTGGTCGAGATCGCGGCGGATATCGCGAGCGGAAATGATCTCGAGCTCCGCGGGATCATGACCCATGCGGGGCATAGCCACGACGCGACGGATCAGCTCGGGATCGAGTCCGTCGCCCGGCATGAAGCGGCGATCATGGGCGCCGCCCGGGAGGAACTGGAGGCCGCCGGATTCGATTTGCCCATCGTTTCCGCCGGCTCGACGATCACCGCGCCCTATCTGCATGCGGCGGACGGCATCACCGAGATCCGGCCCGGCACCTATGTCTATAACGACCTGCGGACCATGAGCACCTATGCCTGCACACCGGACGGGCTCGCGGCCTTCGCTTTGGCCACGGTCGTCAGCCTGGAGGGCGACAGGGTGACCATCGACGCGGGCAGCAAGACCCTCACGACCTCCCACGATGCCATCTACGGTTTCGGCCATCTCCGCGACCAGCCCGAAAGCCGCTTTACGCGCCTGTCGGAGGAGCATGGCGTTCTCGCCGTCCCTAACGGCCGCTCCCGCCTCGCCGTCGGCGATCGCGTGCAGATCCTGCCCATCCATGTCTGCGCCTGGATGGATCTGCAGCCGGAGATCTATGGCGTCCGCAACGGGCAGATCGTCGAGCGCATCCCCGTGGAGGCGATGCGGCATAGCCTTTAGGACCCCTCGGCCGGGGAGCCCCCGGCCAGGCTCCCGGCCCGCCCCCTCGCCCGCCGAGGGCGCCAACGGGACAGCGGAGGACGGGTTCCGGCTTGACCGCCCCCGAGGGGCTCCGCATTCTCCGCCGCCAAGCCCCGGCGTCCGGCGCGCGGGGTCCGGGGAACGCCCTCTTCAGGAAAGCAATCGGCAATGAAATCGCATGTTCAGGTGGCCGTCATCGGCGGCGGCGTGGTGGGTTGCAGCGTGCTCTATCACCTCACCAAGGCGGGGTGGCGCGATGTGGTGCTACTGGAGCGCGACCAGCTCACCTCCGGCTCGACCTGGCATGCCGCCGGCGGCTTCCACACCCTGAACGGCGATCCCAATGTCGCCAAGCTCCAGGGCTATACCATCGGCCTCTATGACGAGCTGGAGAAGATCTCCGGCCAGTCCTGCGGCCTGCACCGCTCCGGCGGGCTGATGCTGGCCGACACCCCTGAGCGCATGGAATGGCTGAAGATGGCCCATGCCCGGGCCCGCTATCTCGGCCTGGAGACGGAGCTGCTGAGCGCCAAGGAGGCGAAAGAGCTTTTCCCGCTGATGGAAGAAAAGCATTTCGTCGGCGCCATGCTGGATGCAGCCGACGGCAATCTCGATCCCGCCGGCACCACCCATGCCTATGCCAAATCCGCGCGCATCAACGGCGCCGAGATCTATCTTCAGACCCGGGTCACGGAGCTGAAGCCCCGGCCGGACGGCAGCTGGGATGTCATCACCGACAAGGGCAGCCTCCAGGCCGAGCATGTCGTGAATTGCGGCGGGCTCTGGGCGCGGGAGATCGGCCGCATGGTCGGGCTCGAGCTGCCGGTGCTCGCCATGGAGCATATGTATCTCGTGACCGACGAGATGCCGGAGGTGGTGGCCTTCAACAAGGAGCGCGGCCACGAGCTGCCCCATGCCATCGATTTCAAGGCCGAGATCTACATGCGCCAGGAGCGCAGCGGCATGGTGCTCGGCACCTATGAGAAGGCCTGCGTGCCCTGGCAGCACCGAGAGACGCCCTGGAGCTTCGGCACCGAGCTGCTGGCCCCCGATCTCGACCGCATCGCCCCCTCCCTGGAGCTCGGCCACAAACATTTCCCCGCCATGGCCAAGGCCGGCATCAAGCGCATCATCAACGGCCCCTTCACCTTCTCCCCCGACGGCAATCCGCTGGTGGGGCCAGTCCAGGGCTTGAAGAACTTCTGGTGCGCCTGCGCGGTCATGGCGGGCTTCAGCCAGGGCGGCGGCGTCGGGCTGGCGCTCTCGCAATGGATGGTCAACGGCGATCCGGGCTTCGACGTCTGGGCCATGGACATCGCCCGCTTCGGCGAATGGGCGACGCGCAGCTATACCAACGAGAAGGTGCGGGAGAATTATTCCCGCCGCTTCTCCATCCGCTTCCCCAATGAGGAGCTGCCGGCGGCCCGCCCGCAGCAGACCACCTCGCTCTACGATCTGATGATCTCCCAGGGCGCGGTGATGGGCGACAGCTGGGGGCTGGAGACGCCGCTCTGGTTCGCGCCCAAGGGGGTGGAGCCCCGGGATATCGTCTCCTTCCACCGCTCCAACGACTTCGGCCATGTGAAGGCCGAATGCCTGGGGGTGCGCAACGGCGTCGGCGTCACCGAGATCGCCAATTTCGCCAAATACGAATTCACCGGCCCGGGGGCCGAGGCCTTCCTGTCGCGGCTGATGACCAATCGCATGCCGCGCAAGGGCCGCCTCGTGCTGACGCCGATGCTCAATCCCGCCGGCAAGCTGATCGGCGATTTCACCATCGCCAAGGCCGGCGACGAGCGCTTTATGATGTGGGGCTCCTCCCAGGCGCAGAAATATCATATGCGCTGGTTCGAGGCCCATCTGCCGGCCGACGGCTCGGTCAAGGTGAAGCGCTATGACATGGGGCTGGTGGGCCTCTCGTTGGCAGGGCCCAAGGCGCGGGACGTGCTGCAGCGCCTGACCGACGAAGATGTCTCCAAGGCCGCCTTCAAATTCCTCGACCACCGCGCCATGGACATCGCCAATGTCCCGGCGGTGATCAACCGGGTCACCTATACCGGCGACCTCGGCTACGAGATCTGGGTGGCGCCGGAATATCAGCGCCGGCTGTACCAGGAGATCATGGCGAAGGGCCGCGATCTCGGCATCGTCAACTTCGGCATGCGGGCACTCCTTTCCATGCGGCTGGAAAAGAACTTCCCCACCTGGTATCGCGAGCTCCGGCCCATTTACGGCGTCTTCGAGGCCGGGCTCGACCGCTTCATCGATCTCGCCAAGAACGATTTCATCGGCCGCGAGGCGGCGGCGAAGGAGAAGGAGACCGGCG
>DATHQQ010000603.1:0-4250 GCA_035482595.1 Verrucomicrobiia bacterium | reverse complement strand
AGGAGGAGAGAATTTCACTGGCGCCCCCCTAGCTCCACGGGAAGGGGCTGTTGGACGTCGGATGCAGCTTGCCCTCCTTGAAGCGCGAGAAGCGGAAGGGCTGGAGCAGCTCGTCGCCCTGGCCGCAGATATCCTTGGCCACCAGATCGCCGACGCCGATCATCTTGTAGCCGTGGTTCGAATCCGCGATCACATAGACGTTGTCGCAGAACCGGTCGAAGACCGGAAAGCTGTCGGCGGTGAAGCTGCCGATGCCGCCGGAGGGCTCCTTCTTGTAGAGCGGTATCTTGCCCTCGAAGCGCTTCTGGCAGAAGGCCAGCGCCGAGCACCACATATGGGCGAAATCGTCGCCGACGACGAAGTCCGGGGATTCCGGCCCATAGGGATCGATTTTCACCTTGGCCGGATCGGCCTTGACCTTGAAGGGCATGGCGCCGCCCTGGATGCCGCCGAAATTGAAATCCGGCTTGTAGTAGATGCCCCAGAGGTGATCGGTGATGGTCGAGCGGTCGACGTCGGAATAGAGCGTCGCGTCGGTATCGACATGGATGACCGGCGGCATCTTGCCGTCGTTGGTGCGCTGCAGCTTGGGATCGACGCCCAGCGTCCCCTCCTGCAGCGACCAGAAGGTCCACATGGCCATATCGTCGTGCATCTTCCCGTCACGACCCTTGATCGAGATCGCGGCGGGCAGTTCCAGCATGTCCCAGACTTGCTTGATCCAGGGTCCCGCGGCCACGATCACGAAATCGCAGTCGATATCGCCCTTGTCGGTGGTCACCGTCTTGACCGCGCCGGAATTGTCCTTCTTGAAGCCGGTCACCTTCGCGCCCGTGAGGAGGCGGACCTCCTCGTTCTCGGCCTTCTTGGCGAGGCCGTAGAGGGAGGCGGTGTTGTTGGCATAGCCGCCCTTCTTCTCATGCAGCACCGAGGTGATGCCCTTGGCCTGCCAATCCTCCAGCAGGCCCTTCATGTAGGTCATCGAATCCTTCTCGCCCTCGATGAAGACCGATTCATAGCCGATCTCCTTCTGCTGCTGGGCGATGCTCGCCACCTGCTCGTGCATGACCTCGGGGCTGATCTGCATGTAGCCCACGGGATGGTAGCTGAAGGCCTCCGGATCGCTCTCCCAGACCGAGACGCTATGGGCCATCAGCCGGCGCATGGCGGGCTGGTAGTAGTTGTTGCGGATGACGCCGCAGGCGATGCCCGAGGCCCCGGCCCCGATGCTGGTCTTGTCGATGACCAAGATGTCCTTGCCGCTGCCGCGGCCCGATTTGCGCAGCGCCTGGCCCAGATGCCAGGCCGTGCTCAGGCCATGGATGCCCGCGCCGATGATGAGATATTTGACATGGGTAGGAATAGCCATCGCGACTGCCCCGCCTGGGATCCCTTGGATGCGTACCCCGTCGACGACGGTTGTTCCGCCGTCCTGCCGGTTTCGTCCCACCGGGCTTGACGCGGCGTGGCGATAATGGAACATAGCCGCAGCCGATTTCAAACCAATTTTTTCCAAAGGCGCGGAAATGGCCAGAATTGGTGGAACCACCGCCGAAAAGCCCGCTTTGGTGATCGTCGATCCGGTGCGCGGCTCTGCCTGGATCACGGCCCAGCTTCGCCAGGCGATCATCGAAGGCGGCTATGCCCATGGGGAGAAGCTGCCGGCGGAGCGGCAGCTGGCCTCGGCCTATGGCGCGTCCCGGACCACCATCCGCACCGCCCTGGACCAGCTGGAGACCGAACGACTGGTCTCTCGCCGGGTGGGTGCCGGAACCTTCGTCAATTTCCGCCCCCAGGGCGACACCGAGGACATCGCCGAGCTCACCAGCCCGCTGGAGCTGATCGAGGTGCGCCTGGGCATCGAGCCCAATATGGTCCGCCTCGCGGTGCTGAACGCCACCGCAAGGGACATCGAGCGTCTCGCCGCCGCCATGGCCCGGATGGAGCCTTCCAGCGGCGACAGCGAGAACTTCACCCTCTGGGACGAGGAATTCCACCAGCTCATCGCCGAAGCGACTCGCAATCCCCTCATGGTCTGGGTCTATCGCCAGATCAATGCGGTGCGGACCCACAGCCAGTGGAATGCGATGAAGGACAAGGTGCTGACCCCCGGCCGCATCGCCGAATACAACCAGCAGCACACCGCCCTCTACGAGGCGATCCGCACCCGCGACATCGAGGCGGCGGTGGCCATCGTGACCAACCATCTGCACTACGCCCGCCGCCAGCTCATGGGCGCGAATTCGGAATAGGTTCTCTGCCGTCAGGATGCCAAGTGGCAGCCGGCCTTGCGCCGTCCCTGCCGATACGCCTCGATCACGGCCTTGAGCCGCTCGCGTCCGAAGCTCGGAAAATGGCCGCCATGCACGACATTGACGGGTAGCCGATCCAGCCGGTCCATGGAGGTGTCGTAGTCCTGGATGTCGGAGTGATAGGCATCGAGGATCAGCGGTCCGTCATAGACGATGTCGCCCGAGAGCAGGATGCCGGTCTTCTCCTCCCAGAGCGCAATGCCGCCGGGCGAGTGGCCGGGGGTATGGATCACCTCGAGACTCCGGTCGCCCAGATCGAGCCTGTCGCCATCCCCCAGCAAGGATGTCGCCGGCGCAGGGCGCACCGCATAGCGCGCCGAATCCCAGCCTATGGGCAGGGCGTCGAACATCCGCTCGTCGGCATATCGGTCAGCCAAGGTACGGGCACGATCCGGGGCGGCCAGAATCTCCGCTTCCGCTCCGTGAACCCGGCGGTCCGCAAACTCATGATGGTTGCCGACATGGTCGAAATGGGTATGGCTGGCCACGCAGACGATCGGCCGTTCGCGTACCATAGCGACATGCTGCCTGAGGGAGAAAACGCCGAGCCCGGAATCAAAGAGCAGGTCGCGATCCCTGCCCCGGAGATGCCAGATGTTGCACCGATAGAAGGGCTGGATGGCAGGCTCGTCGATCAGGGTGACATCGTCGCTGCAGCGAGTCACCCGATACCAGTCCTCGGGGCGGATCACTTGCATCGCGGGCCTCGGCATTCCTCATAGTCGTCACTGCCCCGCCGGCATCTGCTCATTGCCAGGGCGGAACTGCCCGACCCTCCTACTTCGCCTTGGCGCAGTAGGCACAGATCTTGTTGCCATCGGGGTCGCGGGCGTAGGCGACATAGTTGCTCCCGCCGGCGGGACGGGGTCCGGGCTTGCCTTCGTCCGTGCCGCCGCTCGCGAGTGCGGCCGCATGGAACCCCTCGACCGCCCGGCGCGACTTCGCCGTGAGAGAAATCATCGTGCCATTGCCGAAGCTTGCCGGCTTCTTGTTGTAGGGCTTGGTTACGTAGAACATCGACTTCTTCGGTGCGTTTTTCGGGCTATAGCCGAGGGAGCGATTGTCGCTCCAGGTTCGCACGAGCCCGAGCGGCGCCAGCGCGGCGTCGTAGAACTTGGCGGCGCGTTTCACGTTGTTGGTCCCAACCATGACGTAAGCGAGCATCTTGACCTCCCCCAATCGATATTTCCCGGACGAACCGGTGTTGACGCTGAGATTGGACTGTCTAGGCACCCCCGGCAAGGCGCTTCGAAGCAAGACAGAGTCCAAACAGAATACGCCCTTGCCGAAACATCTCCGTCACATGCGAGTGCTAAGTTCGGCCCGCATCTGGTCACGGAGGATCAAATCATGTCGCACGGCACTTTTGCCTGGAACGAGCTGCGCACCAATGACGTGGAGGGCGCCAAGACCTTCTACGGCGAGACCATCGGCTGGACCTTCGAGGAGATGCCCCTGCCCAAGGGCACCTACTGGATCGCCAAATTCGACGACGAGCCGGTCGCCGGCATCGTCGACATCACCGCGGTCGCGCCCGCCGGCACTCCGCCCCATTGGTTCGCCTATCTCGCCATCGACGACGTCGATGAGCGCGTCGAGGAGATCGCGTTGAACAAGGGTCGCGTGATCCAGGCGCCCTTCGACATCGAGGGCGTCGGCCGCATCGTCATCCTCGCGGATGCCACCGGGGCGCTCCTCGGCTGGATGACGCCGGAGATGGAGGACGGCGACGAGGAGGAGGAAGAAGAGGCCGAGGAAGAGGAAGAAGAGAAGGAAGAGGCCTGACCCTCGCTATATTTTCCCCCTCTCGTACTTCCAAACCGGAGAGGGAAAGAAGGGGCTTTACCAGGCTAGGATCTCACCGCGACGAGATCCTCCGCCTGACAGGAGAGCGAGAGCTTCGTGCCCGGTGCCGACACCACCGTGGGCGGCAGGCGG
>DATHQQ010000602.1:0-3040 GCA_035482595.1 Verrucomicrobiia bacterium | reverse complement strand
CCTTTGTAGTTCCCTTGCCGCTCACTCCGCGGCGGCGCGGGCCTCGCCCGGCGCCAGCCAATGATCGAGGAACCCGTCGAACCAATCATGCAGCGGCGCATCGAACATGCTGCTGCCGGTCATCTGCTCGGCCTCACTCTGCGCGCCCGGACGGGTCGCAAGATCCGGGGTCGATTTGACCCAGGTGGCGGCGACCGCGGGGGTCACTTCGGGATGAAACTGCAGCCCATAGATCTTTGATCCATAACGATAGGCCTGATGGGGAAAAGCCTCGCCGCGGGCCAGCAGCTCCGCCCCGGACGGAAGCTCGAACCCTTCCTTATGCCAGTGATAGACGCGCAAGCCCGCGGGGATCAGTGCGGCGCCGGCGGCCGTGGGATGGATCGGGTAATAGCCGATCTCGTTCAGGCCATCGGGATGGCGATCGACTCGCGCGCCGAGGGCGCGGGCCAGGAGCTGGCCGCCGAGGCAGATGCCGAGGAACCGATGATCGTCGGCGACATGGCGCTCGATCCAGTCGAGCTCCCGGCGCAGATAGGGTTTCGACTCGACGTCGTTGGCGCTCTCCGGGCCACCCAGCACGATGGTTCCGGCGAAATCGCCATGGGCGGAGGGGAGGCAATCCTCCCGGGCCGGGCAGCACCAGGTGACGCGATAGCCCTTGGCGGCGAGCAGCGGCTTCAGGCGCCCCGCGCACCAGTGACTATGGGCAATGATAAGCATGTCCCCGTGCATACCGGACGAATCTCTTATCAGATCATCGTCCTGCGAGAAAGGCCGCCATGTGGAATGCCATTTGCTGCGGGGGATAAGTGTGATCCCGGCCTATGGGGCAGGCAAGCCGGGCGAGACAGCCCTGCTCCTGGCAGGCACTGCCCTGCGGCGCCGCGACATGCTCGCGGCAGCCCGCGACATCGTAGCGGCTAGGCGCGAAGGCATCGACCGGGCAACTCGTAAGACAGGGGCGCCCGATGCATGAATCACAAGGACTTGGGCGACGCTGCACCGGCGGCAGATCAAGCCGCTCGGCAAAGGCCAGGGCGCCGCGATAGGCATGCCAGAGTCCAAAATCCGGGTGGATCAGGATCCCCAGAGGCGAAGCCGCCACGCAATCGGCCTTCATGGCCCAGCGTTGGAAGGGCAGCCAAGGCGGACCGCCGAAGGGAAACAGCGCGGTGGCGCCGAAGCCGGGCGCCAGCGACTCGAGGATGCGGCGCGTCCAGCGATCCAGCGCATGAGGCGCACCGTCGGCCAGCTCCGGCGAATCGGCGAAGGCCGGCCAGAGGGCGCCGCCGAGATTGCCCAGCAGCAGGATCGTGCCGCAGGCCCGCCCGGCCCCCAGCAGGGGCGCGCCATCCTGCGGGGCGGGATGAAACCCGCCCCGAAGCGCCAGCCCATGCGGGGCTAGGCTCTCTCGGATCCGCTCAAGTTCAGTCATGGACGAAGCTCGCGCGATCCCGCCTTGCGCTGTCAAGACGGAAGCATTTCCTCCCGCTTGTGCGGGGCCGGCTTTGCCGCAATCCTTGCTTCCAAGAACAGGGGCCACCGGGAGGGACCATGGGCAAGCTCACCCAGAGCTATGTGCACGGCGCCAGCGATCTGGCGTTGATCGGGGATACCATCGGCGTGCATCTCGATCGCATGGCGGCTCTCTCACCCGGCCGTCCGGCGCTGATCGCCCGGCAGCAGGGCATCCGCTGGCGCTATGGCGAGTTCCGCGACCGGGTCGACGAGCTGGCGGCGGGGCTGCTGGGCCTCGGCCTCATGCCCGGGGATCGCCTGGGCATCTGGTCCCCGAACAATGCCGAATGGGTGCTGACTCAATTTGCCAGCGCCAAGGCCGGGCTCATCCTGGTCAACATCAACCCGGCCTATCGCCTGCATGAGCTCGACTATGCACTCAACAAGGTCGGCTGCCGCGGGCTGATCCTGGCGTCATCCTTCAAGACCAGCGACTACATCGCCATGATCCGCGGCCTCTGTCCCGAGCTCGACCAGGCCAGGCCCGGCCTGCTGGAGAGCCGCAAGGTCCCGTCGCTGCGCTGGGTCATCCGTCTGGGCAGCGACAAGACGGCGGGGATGCTCAATTTCGCCGAGATCGCTGCGGCGGCGACGTCCGAGAGCCGCCGGCGTCTGGCCGAGCTCGCGGCCGAATTGCAGTTCGACGATCCGATCAACATCCAGTTCACCAGCGGCACCACCGGCAATCCGAAGGGCGCCACCCTCACCCATCACAACATCCTCAACAATGGCTTCTTCATCGGCGAGGCCATGCGTCTCTCGGAGCAGGACCGGCTCTGCATTCCGGTGCCCTTCTATCATTGCTTCGGCATGGTACTGGGCAATCTGGCCTGCCTTACCCATCGCTCCTGCATGGTGGTACCCGGCGAGGGCTTCGATCCTTTGGCGGTGCTGGCGTCGGTGTCCACGGGCGCGGCGATGGTGTTTCCGGGCGAGGCGTTCGATCCGGTCGCCGCGTTGAGCGCCGTGGCCGAGGAACGCTGCACCGCGCTGCACGGCGTGCCGACGATGTTCATCGCGGAGCTGGGCCATCCGCGCTTCGACGAGTTCGACCTGCGGTCGCTGCGCACCGGCATCATGGCCGGCTCGCCGTGCCCGATCGAGACGATGAAGCAGGTCGTCTCGCGCATGCACATGCGCGAGGTGACGATCGCCTACGGCATGACGGAGACGTCGCCGGTGTCGTTCCAGAGTTCCACCAGCGACCCGCTCGATCGCCGCACCACCACCGTGGGCCGCGTGCAGCCGCACCTCGAATGCAAGGTCATCGACCTCGACGGCAACGTCGTGCCGGTCGGCGCGAAGGGCGAGCTGTGCACCAAGGGCTACTCCGTGATGACCGGCTACTGGGGCGACGAGGAACGCACGCGCCAGGCCGTCGTCGACGGCTGGATGCACACGGGCGACCTCGCGACGATCGACGCCGAGGGCTACTGCAACATCGTCGGCCGCGTGAAGGACATGCTGATCCGCGGCGGCGAGAACGTCTACCCGCGCGAGGTCGAGGAGTTCCTGTTCC
>DATHQQ010000601.1:0-3243 GCA_035482595.1 Verrucomicrobiia bacterium | reverse complement strand
CAAGGCCAAGCCCGATCCCACCGACGCCGATATCGACGAGACCGTCACCAATATCTGCCGCTGCGGCACCTATCAGCGCATCCGCACGGCGATCCATCGCGCGGCCGAGCTCGCCAAGGGCTGAGGCCCACGGGGGCTGAGCCACGCGACACGCTAAAGGAGACAGCATGGGCGTGCTTTCCGAGCAGCTGAGCCTTTCCCGCCGCGGCTTCATCTTCGCCTCGCTCAGCGCCGCCGGCGGGCTGATGCTGGGCATCCGTCCCTTGATGGCGACAAGCCCGGAATCCGGAAACGAGATCGGCGCCTGGATCATCATCGATCCCGACGAGAGCATCACCATCCGGGTCGCGAAATCCGAGATGGGCCAGGGCGTCTATACCGCTCTGCCCATGATCGTCGCGGAGGAGCTGGCCTGCGACTGGCGCCATGTCCGCGCCGAATTCGTC
This sequence comes from Verrucomicrobiia bacterium, assembly GCA_035482595.1. Lineage (GTDB taxonomy): Bacteria > Pseudomonadota > Alphaproteobacteria > Dongiales > Dongiaceae > DASXQK01. The sequence continues at coordinate 2,797 of DATHQQ010000601.1, read as the reverse complement.
CAGGCCAGCCGCAACCTCGCCGACAAGCAAATCTATGGCAGGCTGGGCACCGGCGGCAGCCGGTCGGTGCGCGGCTCCCATGAGACGCTGCAGCAGGTGGGCGCCAGCGCACGGGCGCGGCTGATCGCCGCCGCGGCCAAGCGCTGGCAGGTCTCGCCGGCGGATTGCGCCGCGGCCGACGGCTTCGTCCAGCATGGCGCCGGCGGCGAGCGCCTGAGCTATGGCACACTGGCCGCCGAGGCGGCGGCGATCGAGCTGGACCAGGAGCCCGCCATCAAGGCGCCGGAGAGCTTCACCCTGGCCGGCAAGCCGCTGGCCCGCCTCGACACCGCGCCCAAATGCACCGGCCAAGCCGCCTTCGGTATCGATACCCGGCTCCCCGACATGCTCTACGCCGCGGTTGCGCTCTGCCCCGTACCGGGCGGCAAGGTGAAGAGCTATGACGACGCGGAAGTCCTGAAGCGCCGGGGCGTCCATTCGGTCGTGCCGGTACCCGGCGGCCTCGCCGTGGTGGCGGACCGCTTCTGGCGCGCCAAGGAAGCGGCGGCCGCCCTCACCGTCCAATGGGATCCCGGTGCCGGGGCCGGCACCAGCAGCGCCCAGTTCCGGCAGGACTATCGCGCGGCGCTCGACGGGCCTCTGCAGATCGCGCGCAAGGACGGCGACGCCCGTGCCGCGCTCGCGGCCCCCGCACCCGCCCGCGGCAAGCTCATCGAGGCGCTCTACGAGGTCCCCCACCTCTCCCATGCCCCCATGGAGCCGTTGAACTGCACGGCCCGGGTGGCGCCAGACAAGGTCGAGGTCTGGCTCGGGACCCAGAACCCGGACATGGCCCTCCAGCTCGCCGCCAAGGCGGCCGGCGTGGCGCCGGAGAGGGTCGAGGTCCACAACCTCTTCCTCGGCGGCGGCTTCGGCCGGCGCGCGATGAACGACGAGCTGGTCCAGGCCGTGACCGTAGCCAAGGCCGTGGGCCGGCCGGTCAAGCTGCTCTGGACGCGCGAGAACGACATGCAGCACGACCGCTACCGCCCCCAGGCGGCGTTGCGGGCGCGCGCTTTGCTGGTGAACGCGGATATCGCGGCGATCCATCTGCAGACCGCCGTCGGCTCGATCTCGCGCTCCCTCGGCTGGAAGCCGGTGGCCGCGGGCGGCATCGAACCCTCCGCGGTGGAAGGCCTCGCCAACCAGCCCTATGCCGCCACCGCCCAGCTCGTCGAATGCATGCTCAAGAACACCCATATCCCCATCATGTTCTGGCGCAGCGTCGGGAGCTCCCAGAATGCCTTCGTCGTGGAGAGCTTCATCGACGAGCTGGCCCATGCCGCCGGCGAGGACCCCTACAAGTTCCGCCGCCGCCTGCTGGCGGACCGGCCGGATTTCGTGAAGGTGCTGGACGTCGCGGCGGACAAGGCCAACTGGGGCACGCCGATGCCCGAGGGCAAAGGCCGCGGCATCGCCATCCATGAGAGCTTCGGCACCATCGTGGCCGAGGTGGCCGAGGTCGCCCTCGGCACCAAGGGCGAGGTCAAGGTCGAGCGGGTCACGATCGCGGTGGACTGCGGCCATGTCATCAACCCGCGTCTGGTCGAGATGCAGATGGAAAGCGGCGTGATCTACGGCCTCACCGCCGCGATGGGCAATGCCATCACCATCAAGGACGGCGCCGTCGAACAGGCCAATTTCGACACATATCCCATGCTGAAGATGGCCGACGCCCCTGAGATGGAGACCCATCTCGCGCTTTCCGGCGGCAAGCGCTGGGGCGGCATCGGCGAGCCCGCCACCCCGCCGATCGCGCCGGCGGTGTGCAATGCGATCTTCGCCATCACGGGGAAGCGGATAAGGTCGCTGCCGATCTCGGATACGGAGCTGACCGGACGGACATAGGCCGGCCATCGCCTGCGTCATCGTCCCATCAGATCGCCCTTAGCGCCTTGCGCACCCGCTCGAGGTAGCCCCTGCGGTCTGCATCGCTTGCCCGATCCATGTCATGCAGGCTGAGAACGCGGAAATTGAGCCGCTTCGCGCAAAGCGGCGCGACGGCGCGTCTCAAGAGACGCCGTACCGGATTGCCCATGTAGAGCCGGACCATCCACCAGGGCGACCCCGTCGTGGTCAGCGCCCAGAGCAATTTGATGTTGGTCAGCCGGGGCAGGATGCGTCCGCCGGAAGCGTCGTGAGAGAAGGCCACGCCGGGCGCGAGGACGCGATCGAAGAAACCCTTGAGGATCGCCGGAAAGTCGAACCACCATTGCGGAAATACGAGGATGAGCCCGTCCGCCGCCTTCAGCCGAGCCACCATCTTCGCCACGCCGGATAGGTCGTAAGGGATATCGAAATAGCCGGCGCGCTCGGACGCGGTGAGACGCGGATCGAAGTCCTCTTGATAGAGGTCGAGGATATCGACCGTGTGGCCACCCGCTTCAAGGGCATCCCGCGCCGTGCGGGCGACGGCGGCGGCAAAGCTCTCCGCCAGAGGATGGGCAAGCACCAATAGAATGTGCATTCGCCGCCTCCCCTAGCGCGTTTCCAAGGCCCGGCACAGACTTTTCAGCGTTGCCACAGTCTCAGGTCCTGCTTAACAAACGGTTGCAGTTGAACGGTCCCTCTACCCGGAATAGCGTGGCGGTCGTCGCATAGGCATAGCTGCTGTCTCGGGTGAACGCCATGGACGATCAGACGCTGGTCGTGATCCTACGCGGGGCCGAACGCATCCTCGTCGACCTGGGCGGCGCGCTGGCCGTCTATCTCGGCTACCAGCTCTTCCTCAGGATGCCGAGCCGCGAGCGGGGCGAGG
>DATHQQ010000600.1:0-4106 GCA_035482595.1 Verrucomicrobiia bacterium | reverse complement strand
CGAGCTGCGCATGCGAAACGGCGCCGCCGTCGTCGAGGCCATGACGGCGAAGCTGAAGCAGCGCAAGGGGCGCGAGTGGATCGAGATCCTGAATCGCGCGGGGGTGCCTTCGGGACCCGTCAACAGCATCGACCAGGTCTTCGCCGATCCGCAGGTGCAGCATCTGGGCATGGCGCGTCCCGTCACCCATCCCACCCTCGGCGAGATCGACCTGGTCGGCCAGCCGGTGACCCTGGCGCGCACGCCCAGCCGCATGAGCCATGCGGCCCCCGAGCCGGGTGATGCAACGGCGGAAATGCTCCGCGGGCTGGGCTTCGGCGCAGAAGAGATCGAGGCGCTTCGCAGGAAATTGGTGGTGTGATGGCAAGCGATACGGAGACGACCCGGCTGATCGCCCGGCGCGAGGGCGCGCTGGGCTGGCTGATCCTCAACAATCCGGCGCGCCACAATGCGCTGTCGCTCGAGATGTACGAGGCGCTGGGACGCGGGGTCGATGAATTCGCTGGCGATCCCCAGATCCGCGCGATCATCGTCACCGGCGAAGGCGGCCGCGCCTTCGCTTCCGGCGCGGATATCTCCGAGTTCGAGCAGAAGCGCGCCACCCCGGCAGATATCGCCCGCTATGACGCAATCTCCGATGCCGCCTCCCTGAAGCTCGAGCATTGCGAGAAACCTGCCATCGCCATGATCGCCGGCTATTGCATCGGCGGCGGGCTCGACCTCGCCTCGCGCTGCGATTTCAGGATCGCCTCGGAAGAGTCCAGCTTCGGCGTGCCGGCAGCGCGCCTGGGCCTGGGCTACGGCTTCGTCGACGTCAAGCGGCTGGTGGATATCGTGGGACCCGCCTATGCCCGGGAGATCCTCTATACCGGCCGCCGCTTCACCGCCGCCGAGGCCATGCAGATGGGGTTGCTTCACCGCGTCGTCTCGGCGGACGAACTGCCGGACGCCGTGAACACCCTCGCCGAGACCCTGGCCGCCAATGCCCCGCTCACCATCCGCGCCATGAAGCGCTGCATCGCCGAAGCGGTGAAGGACCGCGCCGACCGCAACACCGAGGCCTGCCGCGAATTGGTCGAGGCCTGTTTCGCCAGCACCGACTACGCCGAAGGCCGCCGCGCCTTCATGGCCAAGAGAAAGCCTGTGTTCCAGGGACGGTGAGCGCGGCGCTCAATACTCCCGCCAGGTTTCTCGCAGCAAATTCTCGCTCCCCCCACCGCCGACCATGACGCTAGAGAGAGAGAGAGGGACGCACTGGCCGTGGCCGCCCCATCGTGGGTGAACCCCAAAAAAGAAAAACCCCGCCGCTCCGGAGGGAGCGGCAGGGCGAGGGGGGTGGCGCCGGGCTGCCCCAACAAGTCAGGGCAGCCCGGCGCCGGCCGGAAAACTCGCTATTTCACCGTCGCGCCGACGACGGAATCCCATTGCTTGGTGATGACCTCCTTCGCCTGGCCCTGGTGCGCCAGGGTCGGGAAGAGGGCCTTGTCATAGGCCTCGGTGGGCGGCAGCTTGGCCAGCAGCTCCGCCGGCACCTTGTTGTTCTTGACCAGATCCTTGAAACGGATCGGGTGGCAATAGCCCTTCAGCCATTGGATCTGGACCGGATCGGAATAGAGCCATTCCATCCATAGCTTGCCCGCATTGGGATGCGGGGCATAGGCGCTGATGGCCTGGATATAGACGCCGGCGACGACGCCGGTCTTCGGCACCACGATCTCGACCGGCGGATTGCCCTTGAGGGTGTCGCGGTCGGCGAGCGCCAGATAATCCCAGCGAATGCCGATGGGCGTGCTGCCCTGGGCCAATGCTGCGGCCGAGATGCCGACGGGGACGAAATTGCCCGCCTTGTTGAGCTTGGCGAAATAGTCGAGGCCGGCCGATGCTGCCTTGCCGACATCGCCATTGGTCGCCGAGAGTCCGGCGGCGAAGACGCTCTGGATCGATTCATTGGAGGTGCGCGGATCGCCGCCGACGGCGACCGAATTCTTATAGGCCGGATCGAGCAGATCGGGCCAATCGGCCGGCAGCTTCTTCACCAGGTCGGCATTGATCTCGAAGGCCAGCACGCCGTAGTAGTCGCCGTACCAATAGCCCTCGGCATCCTTCTGGTCGTCGGGGATCGTGTCCCAGGTCGAGACCTTGTAGGGCTGCAGCAGCCCGTCGGCCTTGGCCGTAGGGCCGAAGGAGAGTCCGACATCGATGACATCCGGCGCCTGGGGGCCCTTGTTGCCCTTGTTGGCCTTGATCGCCTCGATCTCGTCGCCGGAGCCGGCATCGGGATTGAGCTCGTTCACCATCAGGCCGTAAGTCGCCTTGAAGCCGTCGATGACAGCGCCATAGCCGCACCAGTCATGCGGCACTGCGATGATGGTAAGCTGGCCTTCCTTCTTCGCGGCCGCCACCAGATCGCTCATCGAATCGGCCGAGGCAGCGCCTGCGAATCCCAGGAGCCCAACGGACCCCATCGCCAAGGCCCATCTGCCAAACCCAGTTCGTCTCATCTGATCTCTCTCCCCGATTGCGGGCCCCTGGCCCAGGGCGCGAAGACTATCATGGCAATTGTTGTAACTCAATGACGTTACGTTGCAACGTCAACATTTTACCGCGTATCTCTGACCGATATGTCACATTGTGCCGAATGCAGGGCGGCGAGCATCTCGAGCGAGGACCAAGCCTGGACTTGCGCAGGTTGTCCGCGCGGGCGATTCGCTGAATGATGCGAAATCTTCCTGCCACACGCCGTGAAGCCCACGCCCCCATGACCCCCTCGCCCCGCCTGTCGAAAAAGCAACGCCAGGAGCGCATCCTGGCGGAGCTGCGCGCGTCGACCACCATCCGCATCTCCGAGCTGGCCGCCGAGATCGGCGTCTCGTCGGAGACCATCCGGCGCGATCTGAAGGAGATGGGCGAAGGCGGGCTGATCGACCGCACCTATGGTGGGGCGGTGGCGCGGCCCTTCGGCTTCGAGCCGACCTGGAACGAGCGCTTCAACGCCATGACGGAGGAGCGCGAGCGGATCGCAGCCCTGGCCGCCCATCTCATCCAGCCCAGCGAGGTGCTAGTGATCGATGCCGGCTCGACCACGCTGCATTTCGCCCGAAGGCTGGCCGCCGAGCTCCGCGACCTGACCGTGGTCACCAACAGCTTCGCCGTCGCCATGGCCCTGGCGCATAACCCCCGCATCACGGTGATCTCCTGCCCCGGCCAATACGATGCCCATGAGGGCAGCGTGACCGGCCCCGACACCATCGCCTTCCTCAACCGCTTCAACGCGAATCGCGCCGTGATCGGTGCCAGCGGCATCACTGGCGAAGGGCCCAACGAGGTCAATTCCGGCGCCGCGGCGGTCAAGCGCGCCATGCTGCTGCGCGCCGAGGAGCGGATGCTGCTGGTCGATCACTCGAAATTTGGCATGCCGCATTTGGAGGTGGTCTGCCCGCTGACCGAGATCCACCGCCTGGTGACCGACCGCCCCCCGGCCCGCGAGCTCGCCGCCGTACTCCGCCGCGCCAATGTCGAGGTGCATTGCTAGGGGGTAGAAGAGAAGCGAACCACAGAGGCACAAAGGCACAGAAGCAAAAGGGATGCGCTCGCCCGAAGGGCGAGCGCGGAAGTCAATGACTCGCTGCGCCCGGATCGGGCGCGTTATCACGCTCCCTCTGTGCCTCCGTGCCTCTGTGTCTCTGTGGTTCAACTTCCCTTACGACCTTCGAAACACCGCCTTGCCCTCCGCCGCCCCGCGTGCGGATAATGGGCCAGGCGCTCGCAGAGGCGGCGCCGGCAGCGGCGTCGGTACCTCGCCCTCGGCGAAGCGCGACCACGATGTTCCCGTTCTCGCCGGACAGGCCGGGCCGACCCAAAGGGAGGCCAGCATGAGCGTTGCTCGGGTCACGAAGCTCACCGCGAGTTCGACCAAAGGTTTCCAGGATGCGGTCGAGGCCGCCCTCGCGCGCGCGGCGAAGACCCTGCGCGGCATCACCGGGCTCGAGGTCCTATCCCAGAAGGCCAAGGTGGAGAAAGGCAAGATCGCCGAGTATCGCGTCACCATGGAGGTGACGTTCATCCTCGACTGACGGGCATCCTCGACTGACGGGCATCCTCGACTG
>DATHQQ010000599.1:0-3880 GCA_035482595.1 Verrucomicrobiia bacterium | reverse complement strand
CCGCGGCGGTAATTGTCGACGAAATCGCCGACGACCTTGACCCCCGCCAGACCCAGCGGCCAGACCACGCCGCGGAGCACATTGAAATGCCCGCGGTCCGAGCTCTCAGGTATCAGATGGACCCGAGGCTCGATGACGGTCCGCCCCTGCCCTTGCGCCTTCAGCGCGGCCTCGACTGCCGCCAGGATCTCCCCGTCGCTCAGGGCCAGGCGCTCGACATCGGGGCCGTTCAGATAGGTGAGGTTGACGCCCGGCCCGCCGCCGCTCATGAATGCATCGCCTTTCCGGATTGAAGCCGGGCCCAGCGAAGCGGGAGAGAGCCAGCCTGTCAACCACATCCGCCCCGAGTACGTCCAATCCCCTGCTGAACGACCGGAATTTCACGGCGGACTATGGCCGGCTGGAGCCGGTCTCGCCCCTGATCCGGCGGATCGTGGCGCACAACCCCGGTCCCTTCACCTTCTTCGGCACGGGCACCTATGTCATCGGCCATGGCAAAGTGGCGGTGATCGATCCCGGCCCCGACCTGCCGGAACATGTCTCGGCTCTGCTGGCCGGCCTCGCCGGGGAGGCCGTCAGCCATATCCTCATCACCCATACCCATCTCGACCATTCCCCGGCGGCCGCGGCCCTGCAGGCGGCAACCGGCGCACCGACCTATGGCTTCGGTCCCCATGGCCGCTATGGCGAGACCGGGGAATCCGGCGCCGACCTCGCCTTCGCGCCCGACCATCGGCTGGGCGACGGGGATGGCGTCGAGGGGCCGGGCTGGCGGCTGGAGGTCGTGCATACCCCCGGCCATGCCTCCAACCACCTCTGCTTTGCTCTTCCGCAGGAGCGGGCCCTCTTCTCCGGCGATCATGTGATGGGTTGGTCCACGACGGTGGTGGCACCACCGGACGGGGATATGGCCGCCTATATGCGTTCCCTGGAGAAACTTCAGCGGCGAGGGGACGAGGTCTTCTGGCCGACCCATGGCGGACCGATCCGCGATCCGCAGCGTCATGTCGCGGCGCTGAGGGAGCACCGCCTGGCGCGGCGCCGCGCCGTGCTGGCCGCCCTGACCGCGCGGCCCGCGGCGCCGGCCGCTCTCGTCGGCCAGGTCTATCCCGGTCTCGACCCGCGCCTGACGGGGGCCGCGGCCCAGTCGCTGCTGGCCCATCTGATCGAGCTGGGGGAGGCCGGCCTCGCCCGTGAAGTCAACGGGGCGTGGTATCGCCGGGAGTGAGCCCCTACCGGCTTTCCCCGACTCGGAGCGGAGCATAGAATCGACTCAGCGCAACTCGAGTCGGGGAGCTAACCCATGATCCGCCATTCTCTCGCCATTGCCTCGCTGCTGCTGGCGCTCTCCGCCGGCACGGCCTCTGCCGGCATCATCACCGTGCCGGCCCTGCCCGCGGGCAGCAGCTATCTGACGATCACCGCGACCGCCACCCAGATGACGGTCTCCCATTCCTATGCCCATCTGCGCGAGAAGCCGACGACCAAATCGGCTTTGCTGGCGACCTTGAAGCATGGCACCAAGGTCGAGGTGCTGGACAAGGTCGACGACGGCAAATGGACGCATGTGAAGGTCGCGGGCAAGGAAGGCTATATCTCCACCAGCCTGCTGAAATAGGCGCCGGCAGCGGCCGCAAAGGCCTCGACCGGCGCCCCCCGGTCGAGGCCTTTTCTCGTGGCGGCTCCCCCATGAACGAGCCCTCCTTCCCCGCCACGATCACTCCGGGGAAACCCGCCCCGCATGGTCCCTCTCACTGGCGCATGGCGCTGGTGCTGGGATCGCTCACGGCCTTCGGGCCGCTGGCCATCGACACCTATCTGCCGAGCTTTCCGGCCATCTCGCGGGATCTCGGCGTCGAGGCCTCGAGCGTCGAGGCGACCGTCGCCGTCTATTTCCTGGGCCTCGCCCTCGGCCAGAGCTTCTACGGGCCCGTGGCGGACCGCTGGGGCCGCAAGGGGCCGCTCTATGCCGGGCTCCTGCTCTTCATCCTCGCCTCCGCCGGCTGCGCCCTGACCCAGAGCATCGGCGCGCTGATCGCGCTGCGCTTCCTCCAGGCGCTGGGCGGCAGCGCGCAGATCGTCGTCGCCCGGGCCGTGGTGCGGGATTATTTCGACGAGCGCGATTCCGCCCGGGTGCTCTCGCTCCTGATGCTGGTCATGGGCGTGGCCCCCATATTGGCGCCGCTGTTGGGCGGCCAGCTCGTGGGATTCTTCGGCTGGCGCTCGATCTTCTGGACCCTGGCCGCCTTCGCAACCGCCTGCCTGGTCGCCGTCTCCTTCACCTTGCCGGAGAGCCTGCCGCCCGAGCGGCGCCTGCGCCAGAGCCCGGCGACCGTCTTCCGGCTCTACGGCAGCCTGCTCGTCAATCGCCAATTCATGGCGCCCGTGCTGGCGGGCTCGCTGATCAGCGCCGGCATGTTCGCCTATATCGCCGGCTCGCCCTTCGTCTTCATGGCGATCTTCGGCGTCTCGCCGGCGCATTTCGGACTGTTCTTCGGCAGCAACGCCCTGGGGCTGATCGCCGCTTCCCAGATCAATGCCCGGCTGGTGCGCCGCATCGCCCCGGCCCGGATCTTGACGGTCGTGCTCATCGTCACCGCCGGCGCCGGGCTGGTCCTCCTGGGAACCGCGGCGACGGGCATCGGCGGCTTTCCCGGCCTGTTGGTGCCGCTGTTCCTCTTCGTCGCCAGCCTGGGCTTCGTGGCGCCCAATGCCACCGCCCTCGCCATGGGGCCCCAGGGCCGCAACGCCGGCAGCGCCTCGGCCCTCCTCGGGGTGACGCAGTTCCTTTGCGGCGGCATCTCGGGCGGGTTGGTCAGCGCGCTCTATGATGGGACGCCGGTGCCCATGGTGCTGGTGATCGCGCTCTGCGGAATCGGCGCCTGCGGCATCCATCTGCGCTTCGGCCGGCGGCGGTAGTTTTTCTCAAGGCCGCTGCGCGGGTCTCGGCCTGCGGCGTGAGTCCTATGCCGCTGCGCGGGTCTGCGCCTGCGGCTCGGGCCTTGGCCCCTTCTTGATCTTGCGCCCGACGCCGAACCAGCCCGCGACATTCTCCATGTAGAGATAGAGCACGGGGGTGATGTAGAGGGTGAGGAGCTGCGACAGCGCGAGGCCGCCGACGATGGCGATGCCCAGCGGGCGGCGCGATTCGGAGCCGGTGCCCAGGCCGATGGCGATGGGCAGCACGCCCATGAAGGCGGCCATCGTCGTCATCATGATCGGGCGGAACCGGATCACCGAGGCTTCCAGGATCGCCGCCGCCGGCGCCATGCCGGCGCCGCGCTGCCGCTCGAGGGCGAAGTCGATCATCATGATGGCGTTCTTCTTGACGATGCCGACCAGCATGATGATGCCGACGAAGGCATAGAGGCTGAGGGGCAAGCCCGCCAGCTCGAGGGCGATCAGCGCGCCCATGCCCGCCGAGGGCAGGCCCGAGAGAATGGTCAGGGGGTGGAAGAAGCTCTCGTAGAGAATCCCCAGCACGATATAGACGACGAGCACCGCGAGGACGAGCAGCAGGCCGAGACCCCGGGTCGAATCCTGGAAGGCCTGGGCGGTGCCCTGGAAGCTCGTCTCCACGCTGGCCGGCATGCCGATCGTCGTCTCGACTTGGCGGATATCGGCTTCCGCCTGGCTCAGCGTCCGGCCGGGCGGCAAATTGAAGGAGATGGTGACGGCGGGAAGTTGGCCCTGATGGTTCACCGTGAGGGGGCTGGTGCCGTGCGAGATCTTGACGACCTCGCGCAAGGGCGTGAGCGTCCCGCTGGCCGAGCGGATATAGAGGCGCCCCAGCGCCGCGGCATCCTGCTGATAGCGCTCCTCCAGCTCGACGATGACCTGATACTGGTTGGAGGCGGTGTAGATCGTGGAGATCTGCTGC
>DATHQQ010000598.1:0-2444 GCA_035482595.1 Verrucomicrobiia bacterium | reverse complement strand
ATGGCGCTGGAGGATGGGGGCTCGCGCATCTTCATCGCCGCGCTCGGCGAGCCGCGAATTCTGGTCGCCGACCGCGACGGCAACAAGCAGACGGGAAGCTGGAGCACCGGCGCCAACGGTCCCGCGGCATCCATCGCCTTGGGCGAGGACGGCGGACGGCTGCTCGCCGCCTTTCGCCAGCCCGCGGTGCTCGCCTGGTTCGATCTCGCCGACGGTACGCTGAAGGGCAGTATCCCCGCCTGCACCGAGCCGGGACAGCTTATCAGCGACAGCTTCCGCCACCGCGCCTATCTCACCTGCGCCGACGGCAAGATCCAGGTCTTCACCCGCGACGCCGCCGGCGCCTATGCCGATATAGGCTCGGTCCCTACGGAGAAGGGCGCGATCAAGGCGGTGCTGGTGCCCACCAGCGGCCGGCTCTACCTCGGCGTCCCGGCCGAGGGCAGCCATGGCGCGGAGATCAGGGTCTACGCGCCGGCGGGGTAGCGCCTATTCCCCCCTCGCCCCCCGATAGGGGGGAGAGGGCCGGGGTGAGGGGGTTGCACCGCCGATGGGTCTGCGCAAGTGAAGCTCCGGCGGCTGCAGATCTAACGCGGAACCAGCTCGATCTGGACGCGCACCCCCTCACCCCGACCCTCTCTCCCGTTCCGGGGGCGAGGGGGAAAAGGCAAAGGTGCGCGGGTCGATCGATAGCTACTCCCCCGCCATCACGATCAGCGCATCTACGGCAATCGCGCCCTGTCCCTCCGGCAGGACCATCAGCGGGTTGACGTCTAGTTCGACCAGTCGGTCGCGATGGGCGTCGGCGAATTTGGCGATGGCCATCACCGCATCGATGGCGGCCTCCACATCTCCCGCCGGCTTGCCGCGATAGCCCTTCAGCAGCTTCATCACCTTGAGCCCTTGCAGGGCCGCGGCCACGCTGGCGCGGTCCGTCGGCAGCAGCAACGAGGCCGCGTCCTCCACCAGCTCCACCAGCGTGCCGCCCATGCCGACCATCATCACCAGGCCGAACTGCGGATCTCGATGCAGCCCGACGATGAGCTCCGCCACGGCGCCCGATACCTGGCGCTCCACGAGGAAGCGCTCCGGGACCAGCCCGGGCTGATATCGGGCCACCGCCGCGGTCATGGCGGCGACCGCGTCCCGCACCGCCTGCTCGCTGGCGAGGTTGAGCGCGACGGCGCCGGCCTCGGTCTTATGGGCGAGGACCGGCCGGCCTAGCTTGAGGGCCACGGGAAAGCCGATCTCGGACGCCGCCGCGGGCACCTCCGCCGGTGCGACGAAGCGGCCTGCGGGCAGCTTCAAGCCGAATTCGGCCAGCCGCCGCTTGCACTCCCATTCCTCCCGCAGCCGCGCGTCCGGCGGGGCCGGCAGCAGGTCGGGCAAGGCCAGATCTGGCGAGGCGCTCTGGCGGGCACGGCGGGTGACGGCGCCGAAGGCGGCAACGGCTGTCTCCAGCCCCTGGAGGGGAGCGCAGCCGACCTCGATCATGCGTTCGCGCGCCCTCGCCGGAATCAGCTCCGAGAGATCGCTTGCCACCAGCACGGTCTTGCCGCCCGCCTCACGGCAGGCGGTCACCAACGCGTCGACCGAGACATCGCAGTCGCGCTGGCCCGCGGGATCGCTGGGCGGATAGTCGACGATCAGCATGCCGGCATCGAAATCGCCCTGCATGACGGTGCCGAAGCATTTTTCCAGCGCGGCGCGATTGCCCCAGAGCGAGGTGTTGTAATCCAGGGGATTGGAGACCGAGGCGAAGCTCGGGAGCTGGGTCCTGAGATCGGCGATCTGCGCCGCCGTGAGCTCGGGCAGCTTGAAGCCATGGCGCTGGGCGAGATCGGCCGTCATCAGATTGTCGGCGCCCGAGCAGGTGAAGACCGCCAGCCGGTCGCCCTTGGGCACGCCGGCGACGGAGACGAGCTTCGCCGTCTCCAGCAGCCCGGCGATCGAATCGACCCGCATCACCCCGAGGCGGGCAAACAGCGCGTCATAGAGCTTGTCGCTGCCCGCAAGCGAGCTCGTATGGCTCATGGCGAGCTTGGCGCCGAGCTCGGAATTGCCCGCCTTGAAGGCAACGATCTGCTTGCCTTGGCCCCGGGCCTTCAGCACCGCGCGGCTGAATCCCGGCACATCGTCCAGCCCCTCGATATAGAGGGCGATGGCGCTAACGTGCCGGTCCTCGGCCAGGACATCGATGTAGTCGGCGATGGTCAGGATCGCCTGATTGCCCGCGGTGATGACATAGGAGAGCGGCACCGAGCGGTCGTTCTGGGTCAGGTTGAGGGCCAGATTGCCGCTCTGGGCCACGATGGCCACCCCCCGCTCGCTGCGCTTGCCCCCGAAACCGGAGGCGAACATGGCCACGCCCTCGACATAGTTCAGCAAGCCGTAGCAATTGGGCCCTACGGCCGCCAGATCGCCCGCCGCGGCCACCAGCTGCT
>DATHQQ010000597.1:0-2921 GCA_035482595.1 Verrucomicrobiia bacterium | reverse complement strand
GTAATATTCCTTGACGTCCTCGCCGTGATTGCCCTCGGAGTTGGTGAGGCCGAAGAGCCGCTCCTTCAGTATCGGGTCGCGCCCGTTCCAGAGCGCCAGCGCGAAGCAGAGCCGCTGCTTGCTGTCGGAGATCCCCGCGATACCGTCCTCGCCCCAGCGATAGGCGCGCGAGCGGGACTGGTCATGGCTGAAATAATTCCAGGCGTCGCCGTTCTCGCTGTAATCCTCGCGCACCGTCCCCCATTGCCGCTCGCTGAGATAGGGGCCCCATTTGCGCCACGGCAGCGTCTGTTCGCGGGCCTCGCGCAGGCGGTCATGCTCGGCAGTCATGCGGGCGTCATCCCCAAGGTTTCTTAGTCAGGCGATAGTAGGAGCAGATTCGGACATTTTCGCAACCGGTCGGGAGGCGAAGCGCTGCTCGTCCCTTAGGCCAGCGCTGCGCGGATGAAGGCGCCGGCATGTTCGATAGCCTTGCGGCCGCCGGTGAGCTGGCGATGGAACAGCGGCCAGGCGTGGATCATCTCCGGCCAGATCTCCAGCGTGACCCGGACATCGGCCGCGCCCGCCACCCCGGCCAGCATGATCGAATCGTCCAGCAGGGTCTCGGCCGAGCCGACCTGGACCAGCAGCGGCGGCAGCCCGCGCAGATCGGCATAGAGCGGCGAGGCCAGCGGCGTGCGCGGGTCGGCCTGGCCCAGATAGGCTGCTGCCACCTCGAGCAGATAGGGCTTCTGGATGATGGGATCGACAGCGGCCTTGGTCTCCATGCTGGCGCTGCTGCAGCCGAGATCGACCCAGGGTGAGATGCACCAGCCGCAGGCCGGCAGCGGCAGGCCGCGGTCGCGGGCGGCGATCATGAGGGCCAGGGTCAGCCCGCCGCCGGCGCTGTCGCCGGCGACCGCAATGCGGCCGGGCGAGAGGCCCTGATCCAGCATGAAGCGATAGGCCTCGACGACATCCTCCACCGCGGCGGGAAAAGGATTCTCGGGCGCCCGGCGATAGGCCAGGGTCAGTACCCGGGCGCCCGCCGCCCGGCCGGCTTCCGTCGCCAGCCCCCGATGGCTGAGAAGGGAGCCGGAGATATAGCCCCCGCCATGGATATAGAGGATGGCACGGCTGGGATCGGCGCCGGGCGCCGTCGCCCATTCGGCCTCGATTTGGTTGACCTGCGCCGGCTCCAGGCGGTTTCCGGGATCGAGCGTGTAATTACTGCCAAGGGCATCCAGCCGCTGGCGCCGCTCCGCCACCCCCGGCGGTCGCGGGCGGGCGGCAAGCACGGCGCGGAGGGCGTCGATCTCGGGATCGGACATGGATGGGGTTCTCCCAGGGCTTGCGAAGGGGGCAGGTGAGCCTAGGTCATTTTACCTAAGCCCGTTTTGCCGAAGCCTATGTCATTTTCCCGCGCCGGACATGAAGAACGCCTTCAGCGCCGCATAGGTTTCTTCCGGCGCCTCCTCGGGCAGGTAGTGGCCGCAGTCGATCTCCAGCCCTTGGACGCTCTCGGCCCAATCGCGCCAGACCGCGACCACGTCATACCATTTCGGCATCATGCCCTTGGCGCCCCAGAGCGCCAGCAGCGGGGCGGCGATCCGCCGCTTGCCGCGCTCGGCCTCGTCGAGCTTGAAGTCGTAGGTCGCCCCGGCGCGATAGTCCTCGCACATGGCGTGGATCGTGGCCGGATCGTGCACGAAGCTCAGATAATCTGCCAATGCCTCCGGCGCGAAGCGCTCGCGCACGCCGTGGAAGTAATAGGCCTCGGGATCGGCGCCGATCATGCGCTCGGGCAGCGGGGCCGGCTGGGCCAGGAAGAACCAATGCCAATAGCCGAGCTCGAAGGCCATATCGGCGCGCCGGTACATCTCCCCCGTCGGCACGATATCGAGCACGGCCAGCTTCTCGACGGCGTCGGGATAATCCAGCGCCAGGCGATAGGCGACGCGCCCGCCGCGGTCATGCCCGGCGACGGCGAAGCGCTCGAAGCCGAAATGGCGCATGAGGGCGATCTGGTCCCGCGCCATGGCCCGCTTGGAATAGGGCTCGTGATCCGCCGTCGTCGCCGGCTTGGCGCTGGCGCCATAGCCACGGAGATCCGGCGCGATCACGGTGAAATCCCGCGCCAGCCGCGGCGCGATCTCGTGCCACATGACATGGGTCTGGGGATGGCCATGGAGCAGCAGCAGCGGTGGCCCGGAGCCGCCGTGGCGCAGACGGATGTCGATCTCGCCCGCCTTGATCGTGGTGAGGGTGAAGCCTTCGAACATGGGCGAATCCTATTCAAAAAGTTCTACCACAGAGGCACAGAGGCACAGAGATAGTGAGTCGACGCGCCTCCGCTCCTGTCAGGCTCGCGTCGATGATCCTCTTCCTCTGTGTCTCTGTGCCTCAGTGGCCAACCTTCCTTCTTCTTGAGTGCCGGGGGGCAGGACAAACTAGTCGATCATATTGCACTGCACAAATGGCGCCGGTAATCTGCCGGCATGACAGCGGACCCCGCCACGCCCAAGCGCGAGCAGCCCTGGCTGTTCCGCACCTATTCCGGCCATAGCTCGGCCGCGGCGTCCAATGCGCTCTATCGCACCAATCTCGCGCGCGGCCAGACGGGGCTCTCCGTCGCCTTCGATCTGCCCACCCAGACCGGCTACGATTCCGATCACCCCCTGGCCAAGGGGGAGGTGGGCAAGGTCGGCGTGCCCATCGGCCATCTCGGCGACATGATGGCGCTGTTCGAGGGCATTCCGCTGGCGCGCATGAACACCTCCATGACCATCAACGCCACCGCCCCCTGGCTCTTCGCCCTCTATATCGCGGCGGCCGAGCGCCAAGGGGCGGCGCGGGGCGCGCTCGCCGGTACGGTGCAGAACGACATCATCAAGGAGTATCTCTCCCGCGGCACCTACATCTTCCCGCCGGAGCCGAGCCTG
>DATHQQ010000596.1:0-4374 GCA_035482595.1 Verrucomicrobiia bacterium | reverse complement strand
CGCCGGGAGCGGCGATCGCAAAGAAGATGGCAACAGCGCCGATCAGGTTTCGCAGATCACGCATGCGCAAGGACTCCAGCGGAATGGAATTCGTCATTCTTATCAGATCGTGAGAGGCGAGGTCAGTCCCACCACTCCCGGCTGATGATGGCATCTCGATCGTCGAAACACGGAAACACAGTAACCCATTCGAGGTATCGGCTTGATGGTGCTTGATCGGTGCCAAGAGAAAGGGGGCCTCGCGGCCCCCTTCCCCCGTCCCCCACCGTCGCTCGGGCGGTTACGGCAGCGCCGCCGCCTTGTTGAAGATGTCATGGGTCCAGGCACCTTCCGGCGCCTTGGTGATGACCGGGGCCGATTTGCCCGAGAGCAGGATCTTCACCGTCCGGTCATAGGCCGCGGGGTCGAGCCAGCCGGTGCCCTTCGGGTTGCTGCCCACGAGCTTGTCGATCTCGCCCATCATCCGCTTCTGATGCTTCTCGGTCTGGGCGCCCGTGGCATCGTTGTCGAGCACGATCATCGCCGCGGCGTCGGGATTTGCGACGGCCCAGTCCCAGCCCTTCATGGAGGCCTTCACGAAGCGGGCCAGCTTATCCACCATGGCGGGGTCCTGGAGATTCTTCTCCAGGGTATAGAGCCCGTCCTCCAGAGTCGCCACGCCCTGATCCTCATATTTGAAGACCACGAGCTGGTCGGCCGGGATGCCGGCGTCGATGACTTGCCAATATTCGTTATAGGTCATGGTCGAGATGCAATCGGCCTGCTTCTGGAGCAGCGGGTCGACGTTGAAGCCCTGCTTCAGCACCGTCACCCCGTTGGGCCCGCCCTCGGTCGGGATGTTCAGCGTGCTCATCCAGGAGAGGAAGGGATATTCATTGCCCCCGAACCAGACGCCGAGCGTATGGCCCTTGAAGTCGGAGGGTTCCTTGATGCCGGTCTCCTTGCGGCAGGTCAGCTCCATGCCCGACTTCTGGAAGGGCTGGGCGATATTGACCAGCGGCACGCCCTTCTCGCGGGTGGCGAGCGCCGAGGGCATCCAGTCCACCACGACATCGGCACCGCCGCCGGCGATCACCTGGCTCGGATTGATGTCCGGCCCGCCCGGCCTGATCTCGACATCCAGCCCGGCATCGCGATAGAAGCCCTTGTCCTTGGCGACGTAATAGCCCGCGAACTGGGCCTGGGTCACCCATTTCAGCTGCAGCACCAGCTTGTCCGCCGCCTCTGCGCCCATGCTCGAGGCGGCCAATGCCGCGGCCACAACGGCCGCGCCGAGAAATTTTCTCATCATTTTTCTCCCTGTTGCTTGCATGAATATCGTTCTTCAGTTCTGCCGGCGATAGGAGGGATGCCAGAAGGTCAGGCTGCGCTCCACCAGGGCGATCAGCCAATAGAAAAGCGAGCCCGCCAGCGCCGCCACGGCGATGGTCGCCCAGACGACGTCGACGTTCATGCGGGCGACCTCGACGCTGATCCGGAAGCCCATGCCGGCGATGGGCGAGCCGAAGAATTCGGCGACGATGGCCCCGATCATGGCGAGCGTCGAGTTGATCTTGAGGGCATTGAAGATGAAGGGCAGCGCATTGGGCAGCCGCAATTTCAGGAAGGTCTGCCAATAGCTGGCGCCATAGGAACGCATGAGGTCGCGGCTGATCGCATCCACCTCGGCGAAGCCGGCCAGCGTGTTGATCAGCATGGGGAAGAAGGTCATCACCACGATGACGGCGGCCTTGGAGGGCCAGTCGAAGCCGAACCACATCACCATGATGGGGGCGATGCCCACCACCGGCACGGCGCTCACAAGATTGCCCAGCGGCAGCAGGCCGCGCTGGAGGAAGGGAATCCGGTCAATGGCGACCGCGACCAGGAATCCGAGGCCGCAGCCGGCGATCCAGCCCGCCAGCACGGCCTTGAGGAAGGTCTGTCGGAAATCGCCCCAGAGCACCGCCGCCTGGCTCGCCAGCTGATGGCCGATCTGATGCGGGGCCGGCAGGAGGATCTGGGGCACCCCGAAGCCCACCACCAGCACCTCCCAGACATAGAGCAGCCAGAAGCCGAAGAGCAGGGGTGCTGCGAGGCCGAGCCGGCTGCCGCGACGGCCCCCCCGGCTGCCGACCGCCGCAAGGGCGTCCATGGCGCACCAGGCGGTGAGGCCAAGCCCGATGAGATAGAGCCAGAGACCCGGCAGCGCCGTCCCCGCCGCCGGATAGGCGTCGACCAGAATGAGCGGCGCCGGCAGGCCGAGCAGCAGGCCGATGAGGAGCGCAACCACCCCGCCGTCGCCCCCGCCGCGCGGCGTGACCGCGAAGCCGGCCGCCAGCAGGCCGAGCACCCCGCTCGCCAGCGCGATGGGATGGGCCAGCCAGGGCGAGCCGCCGTCGAGCTCGACCCGCGCGGCAAGCGCGATCCCGGCGGCCATGAGGATGGCGGCGAAGGCCGGAAGCCGCCTCACCGGCGCACCCCCATCCGGGCGAGCACCAGCCGCTCGATCAAGGCGACGAGATAGACGAGGCCCGCACCCAGCAGGGCGGCCATCGCCAGCGCCGACCAGATCTGCACCGTCTGGCCGAAATAGGAGCCGCTCAGCAGCCGCGCCCCCAGCCCCGCCGTGGCCCCGGTCGGCAGCTCGCCGACGATGGCCCCCACCAGGCTGATGGCGATGGCGACCTTGAGGGAGGCGAAGAGGAAGGGCACCGAGGCGGGCCAGCGCAGCTTCCAGAAGACCTGGGCCCGGCTGGCGCTGTAGCTGTGCATCAGATCCATCTGCAGGGGATCGGGCGAGCGCAGCCCCTTGGCCATGCCGATGGTGACCGGAAAGAAGCAGAGATACATGGAGATGATCGATTTCGGCAGCAGGCCGATGAAGCCGAAATTCCCCAGCACCACGATGATCATCGGGGCGATGGCGAGGATCGGAATGGTCTGGGAGGCGATGACCCAGGGCATCAGGCTGCGGTCGAGGGTGCGCTGATGCACCACACCCACTGCCAGCAGGATGCCGAGCAGGGATCCCAGCAGAAAGCCCACCACCGTCGCCGAGGCCGTGACATAGGCGTGGTAGAGCAGGCTCCGCTTGCTGGTGATCGGGGTGGCGAAGACCGATTTGTAGAACTCGGCCGCGATCTGGTCGGGGGTCGGCAGAACGGGGCGCTCCATGGACCAGGTGGCGGCGACCAGGTCGCTTGCGCTCCAGGGCTGGCCGCTGCGGTTCAGACGGTCGCGGACCTGCGGGGCGTTCAGGCCGACCGCGGCGGCATACCAGAGCCCCAGGATGATGAGGACGACGGTCACCACCGGCAGGGTCCGGCCCTCCGCCAGCCGGCGCCAGGCGCCGCTGCCCGGCCGGGTCCCTTGGGCGAGCCCCACGACCGTCATCGGCGCTCAGTCTTCATAGGAGCGGCCCGCATAGAGGGCCTCGCGCACGCGATGGGCGACGGCCAGGAATTCCGAGGTATCGCGGATGTCGAGGGTCCGCTTGCCGGGCAGGGTGCTCTCGATCACATCGATGATGCGTCCGGGGCGCGGGCTCATGACCACGATGCGGCTCGAGAGGAAGACGGCCTCGGCGATGGAATGAGTGACGAAGACGACCGTCTTGCGCGTCTGCTCCCAGAGCCGGATCAGATGCTCGTTCAGATGGTCGCGGGTGATCTCGTCGAGCGCGCCGAAGGGCTCGTCCATCAGCAGAAGCTGGGGCTCGAAGCTGAGGGCGCGCGCGATGGAGACCCGCTGCTGCATGCCGCCGGAGAGCTGCCAGGGGAATTTCCGCTCGAACCCGGTCAGCCCCACCATCTCGATATATCTGGCGGCCCGCGCCTGCCGGTCGGGCCGCGGCAACTTCATGATTTCCAGGGGCAAGGTCACATTGGCCAGCACGCTGCGCCAGGGATAGAGCGCCGGCGCCTGGAACACGTAACCATAGGCCCGCGCCAGCCTTGCCTCGCGGGGCGAGACGCCATTGACCGTGATCTCGCCTTCGGTCTGCTGCTCGAGATCGGCGATCACCCGCATCAGGGTCGTCTTGCCGCAGCCCGAGGGACCGATGAAGGAGACGAACTCGCCGCGCCTGATGCTGAGATCGATATTGGAGAGGGCGATGACCGGCGTATCCGCCGTGGCGAAGACGAGGGAGAGACCGCGAATCTCGATCGCCGGGGCGTCGGCGATCTTGGTCTTGTCCGAAACGATCTTGAGGCTGGCCTTGGGCATTCTGCTCGCTTGGGACTCCCTGCTCTCTTTTCTGCTTTCCTCCATCATTCCCACGAAAGCGGGAATCCAGGGCAACCAGCGAGACGACGGCCCTGGATTCCCGCTTTCGCGGGAATGACGACGTAAGACTCAGTTCACCGGCGCGTTCGCCCGCTCGATGATGGC
>DATHQQ010000595.1:0-3214 GCA_035482595.1 Verrucomicrobiia bacterium | reverse complement strand
AACCCGAGCTACTGGCAGATGGGCGAGGACGGCAAGCCGCTGCCTTATCTCGACAAGGTGGTGCTGAAATATGTGCCGGAGAGCAATTCGCGGGTCCTGGGCCTGCGCAACGGCGATTTCGACGCCATCATCGCCGTGCCGCTCAACCAGGCCGCCTCGGTCAAGGCGCTGGACGGGGTGACGCTGGAGGTGACCCCCGGCTATCGCCTGGATTATGTCTATCTCAACCACGCCAAGAAGCCGATCGACGACAAGCGCATCCGGCTGGCCATGAACTACGCGGCCAATCGCGAGGCGATCCTGAAGACGGTCTTCTTCGGCTATGGCGAGATCCCCAATTCCTTCATGCCCAAGGTCAATTTCTGGTCCGACAAGGTCGAGGCACTGCCCTACGACCTCGAAAAGGCCAAGGCCCTGGTCAAGGAGGCGGGCTATGACGGCACGCCCATCAAGCTGATGGTCGATACCGGCAACGCGCCCTCCAAGCAGATCGCCACGATCCTGCAGAACGGCTGGAGCCAGGCGGGGCTGAATGTCGAGATCGTCGAATACGACATCGGCACCGGCTTCAACATGACCCAGAAGGGCGACTACCAGGCCTATGTCAGCTACATCACCAGCGACATCAACGACGATGACGAGCTGGCGACCCTGGAGGGCGACTACCACGGCTCGACCGAGGCCTTCTTCTCCCGCTACAAGAACGACGAGGTCGTCGGCCTTCTGGCTCAGGCGCGCCAGACCAACGACAAGGCCAAGCGGGCCGAGCTCTACGGCAAGATCCAGGACATCGTCTATCACGATGCCTATAGCGTGCCGCTGAACTTCCTGCCTTATGTGAACGCCTATCAGAACAAGGTGAAGAGCTGGCTCAACATCACCGTCGGCTGGTGGTGGCTGAAGCAGGTCTGGCTGGATCAATAGACACGGGCGGAACGGCCCGCCCGGATCCCTTCCGGGCGGGCCGTCCCATCTCATGGCCTCTCTGCGCTACATCCTCGAGCGGATCCTTCATGCCTTGCCGGTGCTGCTGGGCGTGACGATCTTCGTCTTCTTCGCCATTCAGCTCGTGCCCGGCGATCCGATCCGCATCATGATGCATGGCCGCGTCTCCGATCAGGAGGTCCAGGCCATCTATGAGCGACTGGGCATGAACCGGCCGCTGGTGGTGCAGTATCTCGATTTCCTCCGCCATGCGGCCGGCGGCGATTTCGGCCTCAGCATCATCCAGAACGCGCCCGTCACCTCGCTGATCCTGGAGAAGCTGTGGCCCTCGATCTGGCTGCTGGCCACGGGCGCGATCATCTCCGTGCTTCTGGCCGTTCCCCTGGCGATCCTCGCGGCCTTCTACCGCAACCGCTGGGCCGATCACGTCATCCGGGTCGCCAGCGTGGTGGGTTTCGCCATGCCGCCCTTCTGGATCGGGCTGCTGCTGATCCTGGGATTCGGGCTCTGGCTCGGCTGGTTTCCCATCGCCGGCTTCGGCCAGGGGATCGGCGGGCATTTCCACCATATGTTCCTGCCGGGGCTGACCATCGCGCTCTTCCTGGCGCCGATCCTGGTGCAGTCGCTCCGGTCTTCCATGCTCGAGGTACTGGCGGCGGAATATATCGAGGTCGCCCGGGCCAAGGGTCTCTCCGAATGGCGCATCCTGCTGAAGCATGTGCTGCGCAACGCCGCGATCCCTGCCGTCACCGTGCTGGCGGTCAATATCGGCTGGCTGCTCAGCGGCTCGGTCGTGGTGGAGTATGTGTTCTCGCTGCCGGGATTGGGCTCGCTGCTGGTCCGCTCCGTCGGGTTTCGCGACTATCCCGTCATCCAGGGGCTGTCGCTGGTCTTCGCCATCATCATCGTCCTGGTCAATCTTGCCGCCGACCTCAGCTATATGCTGATCGACCGGCGCGTGCTGAAGGCCTGAGGCCGTGAGCGAAGCGGCATCCCCCCTTCGTCGCGGCTGGGCGGCAGCATTGGGCGCCGAGCTCCGGTCCTGGAGCCCGACCCTCAAGACCGGCACGGTCATGATGCTGCTGATCCTGGGCGGGGCGATCTTCGCGCCTTTGATCTCCTCCTACGATCCCTACTACCAGGATTTCGCCGCGGCGCTGGAGCCGCCGAGCCTCCAGCATCTGTTCGGGACCGACAGCCTCGGGCGCGACATCTTCACCCGCGTCCTCTATGGCGGGCGCATCGATCTCCAGATCGGCGTGATCACCACTTATGTACCGATGGTCTACGGGGTGCTGCTCGGGGCCTTCTCCGGCTATATCGGCGGGCGCTTCGATGCGGTGGTCATGCGCATCCTCGATGTCGCCATGGCCTTTCCCTTCCTGGTGCTGATCATCGTCGTGCTGGCGATCCTGGGGCCGGGGGTGCAGAACATCTACATCTCCGTCTTTCTCGTCGCCTGGACCATGTATGCCCGGCTGGCGCGGGCCGAGATGATCGTCGAGCGGACCAAGGACTACATCACCGCGGCCCGGGTGCTGGGCTTTCCCCTGCATCGCATCGTCTTCCGCCACGGCCTGCCGAATGTGATCAATTCCTCCATCGTCTTCTCGATGTCGGATTTCGTGCTCAACATCCTGCTGGTCTCCGGCCTCAGCTTCCTCGGCCTCGGCATCCAGCCGCCGCTGCCGGAGTGGGGCTCGATGATCGCCGAGGGCAAGGATTTCATCCTCCAGGCCTGGTGGATCTGCACCTTGCCGGGTTTCGTCGTCGTGCTCACCGGAACCGCCCTCAGCCTGATCGGCGACGGCCTCGCCCAGCGGCTGGGCGAGCGTCATCACGGGATCGTATGACGGGCCTGGCGCAGCACCGGCCGAGCGAACCCGCGGCGGGTGCCGACCCTCTGCTGCGGATCTCCGAGCTCACGGTCGAGTTCCGGACCCGGGCGGGGGCCATCCGCGCCAATGACAAGGTCTCGCTCGATATCCGCCCCGGGGAGACCCTGGGCGTCGTCGGGGAATCCGGCAGCGGCAAATCGGTGCTCTGCCGGGCCATCCTCAGGC
Source organism: Verrucomicrobiia bacterium (assembly GCA_035482595.1). Lineage (GTDB taxonomy): Bacteria > Pseudomonadota > Alphaproteobacteria > Dongiales > Dongiaceae > DASXQK01. Next base: position 206 of record DATHQQ010000595.1, on the reverse strand, counting down.
TGCTGCCCTCGCCCCCGGCCAAAGTCTCGGCCAAGTCTCTGCTTTTTGCCGGCCGCGACCTCATGGGCCTGGACGATGCCGCCATGCGCAATGTCCGCGGCCATGACATCGCGATGATCTTCCAGAACCCGATGACCAGCCTCAATCCGGTCTGGCCCATCGGCGATCAAGTGGCCGAGCCCCTGCGGCTGCATCGCGGCATGGGC
>DATHQQ010000594.1:0-7943 GCA_035482595.1 Verrucomicrobiia bacterium | reverse complement strand
GCATCGGGCTCCTGCCGCAGCCCGACCGGATCCATCTGTTCGATGCCGAGACCGGACAGCGGCTGGAGACGATGCAGTAGAGGGCTCGGCCTTCATCTAAAGCCCCCTGACCCTCTCCCCCGTTCCGGGGGCGAGGGAAATAGGGGGTCAGCGCAGCAACCGCTCGCGGCCGTAGAGCAGCAGCATGGCGATGATGACCACGCCGTAGATCACCTGGCGGCCGAACTCCGCCATCTGCATCACCGACAGGATCGATTGCAGCAAGGTGATCAGGATCACGCCGGCGACCGTGCCGAGATAGGAGCCGCGGCCGCCGAGGATCGAGGTGCCGCCGAGCACGACGGCGGCGATCGAGGGCAGGAGATAGGCATCGCCCATGGCCTGGGCCGCCTTGCTGGCATATCCCGCCAGCAGCACCCCGCCGAAGGCCGAGAGCCCGCCCGAGATGGCGAAGGCGAACATCACCACCCGCTGGGTGTCGATCCCGGAGAGATAAGCGGCGCGCTCGCGGTTGCCGATGGCATAGATGGCGCGCCCGTAGGTGGTGCGGGTGAAGAGGAAGACGGCACCGGCGCCGATCACGGCCCAGACGATCAGCGCCATGGGAACCCCGAAGACGATCTCGCTGGTGGCGATGAAGCGCATGGCGGTGGAGGCCGAATCCTGCGGCGAGAAGCCGCCGGTATAGGCGACCATCAGCCCCTGGGCCACGGCATTGACCGCCAGCGTGATGATCATCGAGGGGATGCGCAGATAGGCGACGCCGATGCCGTTGACGAAGCCCAGCGCCACGCCGCAGAGGATGCCGAAGGGAATCGCGAGGATCATGCCGGTCTCGCCATGGGCGGCGGCCGCGCAGGCCATCATCCCGCCCACCGCCACCACCCAGGGCACGGAGAGGTCGATCTGGCCCAGCAGGATGACGATCATCATGCCGGTGGCGATGACACCCAGGAACGAGGCGACCTTCAGCTGCTGCAGCAGATAGGCCGGCGAGAGAAACTCCGGCGAATAGAGGCTGCCCAGCAGCAGCAGCACGATGATGCAGCCGAAGGCGGTGGCAACCGCCGGATCGAGGCGGCGCAGCGCCGCCGGCAGGCGCGAGGTCAGCGAGGCAGTCCGCTCGCTCATGCGAAGAGATCCAGCCGGTTGCGGACCTGGAATAGCCGCGCCGCGCCGACACAGACCGCCAGCAGCAGGACCACCCCCTGGAACAGCGGTTGCCAGAGCGGCTCGAGATCGAAGACGAAGAGGAGATCGCCGATGGTGCGGAAGGCGAGCGCCCCGAAGATGGCGCCGATCGCGCTGCCCACACCGCCGAAGAGCGAGACTCCGCCCAGCACCACGGCGGCGATGGAGTAGAGGGTATAGGTGCCGCCATTGGCGAAGGAGGCCTCGCCCGAATAGGTGATGAAGGTGACATAGAGCCCGCCCATGGCCGAGAGCAGGCCCGAGAGGCTGTAGGCCGCCATCTTCGCCCGGCGGATCGCCACCCCCGACATATAGGCGGCGACCTCAGAGGAGCCGGTGGCGTAGACGGCGCGGCCGATCTCCGAGCGGCGGAAGGGCACCCAGATCACGAGAACCACGACCAGGAGCGTGACGAGGCTCGTGGGAATGCCGCCCGGAAGCTTGCCGGTCATCCAATCGGCGATGTCCGAGTTGAAATTGTCGGAGCTGCCGGGCTGGGGCCGCAGCCAGAGCGCGATGCCGTAGAAGATCGAGCCGGTGGCGATGGTGGTGACGATGGGTTGCAGCCGGCCGTAGATCACGATCAGCCCGTTGATCACCCCGCAGGCGAGCCCGGCGATCAGCACTCCCACCAGCCCCAGCACGGCGGTGGGCGTGGAGCCGGTGACGATGTAGGAGGCGAGGCAATTGGTGAAGATGAAGATCATGCCGACGGAGAGATCGATGCCGGCGGTCAGCACCACCATGGTCTGAGCCATCGCCACCAGCGCCAGCAGCACGCCCTTGTTGGCCGCCGTCTGCACCACGTTGGAGGTGAAGCCCGCGGGGTGGTTGCTGACATAGATGACGAACATGACCAGGAACAAGGCGGCCGCCAGCAAGGTCCCCCGCTGCTCCGCCAACCGATAGCGCCAGTCGCTCATGGGGACACGCTCCCGAGACGGAATTGTCTTTTGCCGTCATTCCCGCGAAGGCGGGAATCCAGGGTAACCGGCGAGGTCTGCGGCCCTGGATCCCCGCTTTCGCGGGGATGACGAATAAGGGGGTAAGTCACGCGTTCACCGCCGGCTTGAGGGCGGTATCGACTTCGTCGGTGGCGATATTGAGGGCGCTCGCCACCAAGGCGCGCTCGGTGATCTCGTCCTCCACCAAAGTGCGTTTGACGGCACCGTCATAGAGGACCAGGACCCGGTTGCAGCAGCCGATCAGCTCGTCATAGTCGGTCGAATAGAAGATGATCGCCGCCCCCGCGTCGGCAAGCTGGCGCAGGAGCTGATAGATCTCCTGCTTGGTGCCGACGTCGATACCGCGGGTCGGATCGTTGAGCAGGATGATCCGCGGGGTCACCATCAACCATTTGGCGATCACCACCTTCTGCTGATTGCCGCCGGAGAGCGAGCCCACCGCCACATCGACGCCGTCGCTGCGGATGGCGAGAAGCTTCACCATCTCCGCCACCGCCTTGCGCTCGGCGGCGCGGTCGATGATCCCGTAGCGCGACAGGCGGTCCAATGCTGCGAAGGAGAGGTTGGAGCGCACCGCCATGGGCAGCATCAGCCCCTCGGTCTTGCGATCCTCGGGAATCAGCGCCATGCCGATGCGCTTTGACTTCGCCGTGCGCGGGCTGGAGATGGGCACGGGCCTTCCGTCGATCAGCAGCTCCCCGCTCACCCCCTTCAGCACGCCGAAGAGCGCCAGCAACAGCTCGCGCTGACCCTGGCCGTCGAGGCCGCCCAGCCCCACCACCTCCCCGGCACGCGCGGTCAGCGAGATTTCCCGCAGGCGGTTGGTCCAGGAGAGATTGCGGATCTCCAGGATCGGCGGCTTGTCGCTCTGCGCCAGCGCGGGCTTGGGCGGGAAGACATGGCTGTATTCCCGGCCGATCATCATCTCGACGACCTCGCCGTCGGTCTTGGTTCCGGCGAGATATGTCGCGACATTGCGCCCGTTGCGGAACACCGTGCATTCGTCGGCGATCTCGGCGATCTCATGCATGCGGTGCGAGATGTAGAGCAGCGCCAGCCCTTCGGCGCGCAGGCGCTTCAGCACGGCGAAGACCTTGGTGACATCGGCGGCAGTGAGCGCCGAGGTGGCCTCGTCCAGGATCAGAATGCGGGGCTTGCGCGCCAGGGCCTTGGCGATCTCCACGATCTGCCGTCGCGACAGCGGCAGGTCCTTGACTGGCGCCAAAGGATGGATGTCCTCGCCGCCGGCGCGCGCCAGGGCCTGCTCGGCGATGCGGCGTTGCGCCCGGCGGTCGATCATGCCCCAGCGCTTGGGCGGATGGCTGATGACGATATTGTCGGCGACCGTCAGGTCGGGGATGAGGGAAAGCTCCTGGAAGATGCAGGCGACGCCCGCCGCCATGGCCGCCGCCGGATCGGGGAAGACGACCTCGCGCCCCTCCAGCATCATGCGGCCCTTGTCCGGCGCCACCACCCCGGCCATGACCTTGATAAGGGTCGATTTGCCGGCGCCGTTCTCGCCCAGCACGGCATGGACGCGGCCCGCATGGACGGTCAGCTCGGCCTCCTCCAGCGCCCGGACACCGCCATAGCGCTTGGAGACGCCGTCCATCCGGAAGAGCGGCGCTGCTCCGTCCATCCTCCCTATCCTCATAAAAGCGCCGGGGGTTTTGGCCCCCGGCGCCGGTTGCCAAGTTGTCGTATCTTACTGATTGGCTTCGGACTGTCCCATGATTTCCTGGGCGGTGAAATTGATGCCGCAGGTCGGGAAGGAATTGCCGACGAAGAAGTTGTCGGACTGGGTCGAGTAGTAGTTCACCCCATCCTTGAAGTCCGGATCCTCGACGATGGCGAGCGGCAGCTTGACCGATTGCGGCACGACCTTGCCCTCGAGGGCGTCCATGGCGGTCTTGATCGCGACCGCGACCTGGGCCGGGCCGGTGCCGGCGGAGGAGCAGACCAGGCCGTCCTTCGCATGGGCGCCGCAGAACTTGCGGAAGCCGTTCTCCGTCTCGCCGCCGAAGGGCACGAAGGGATGACCCGCATCGATCATCGCCTGCACCACGCCGGTATCGCCGCCCTGGGCGGTGAAGCCGTCGAAATGCTTCTGCACGGCGATGGCGTCCGCGGTCGCCTTCTGGGCCGTCGGATCGTCCCACTTGCCCACCACCTCGACCACATCCCACTTCTTGCCGGAGGCGTCGAGAGTCTCATGGATGCCGTTGTGGCGGTCGGTGTCGACGGAGGTGCCGGCCACGCCGCGCACCTCGAGGATCTTGCCGCCGTTGGGGATATGCTTGATCAGCCAATTGGCCCAGAGCACGCCCAGGCCCTTCTGGTCGACGTCGACATTGATGGCGTCGGTGGTATCCAGAATATTGTCGAAGGCGACGAGGATGACGCCGGCCGCCTTGGCCCGCTTGATGACCGGGCCGAAGGCCTTCGGGTTCTGGGCGTTGACGACGATGGCGTCATAGCCGGAATCGATGAAGTTGTTGATCGCGGCGATCTGGGCGGCGACATCCTCGCCCGTCGACACGACCTTGAACTCCTTCAGCTTCGCCGCGACGTCGGGTTGGGCGGCATAGGCCTTCGCCGTCTTGATCATCTGGATGCGCCAGGTATTGGCGATGAAGCCGTTGGCCAGCGCGATGCGATAGGGGCCGGTCTTGGCCGGATATTGGAAGAACTTGGTATCGGCGGCCCAGGGCACATAGCAGTTCTGATCGGCGGCCGGGCCGGCCACGATCTGCGGGCCGTCGGCCCGGGCGGGGGCGTTGAAGGCAATCGCCGCGGCAACCGCCACGCTGGCGAAAGTGAACAGACGCAGACAGGACTTGAACTTCATCTGGAATTTCCTCCCTTGGAAGCGGTGTTTTCTTTGCGGCCGTCAGTTGACGGATCTGGATCATACACCCGGGACGCGGCACAGCCATCCCGAAGTTGCATCCTAGTATATCAGTTTTGTAACACAAATTAACCCGCCCTCCCGACGGGGGTCAAGCTCTCCCCCTTTTGCCCGCAGCCGCCGTGGCGGCGGATGGGCTATGCTGCCTGCTCGAGCGCCTAGGCTAGGGTCCATCGAGGGGGGAACATGATCGTCAGAACCTGGCGGGGCCGGGCGGCGCCGGCGCAGCCCGACGCCTATCCCGAGCATTTCCGCTTCACCGTCCTGCCGGCCCTGAAGGCTATCAAGGGCTTCCTGGGCGCGCAGCTCTTGCGCCACGACCGCCCGGACGAGATCGAGTTCCTGGTCCTCACCCGCTGGTCCTCCCTGGACGCCATCCGGGCCTTCGCCGGGGAGCATCTGGATCAGGCCGTGGTCGAGCCCGAGGCCGCCTTGGCCCTGGTCAGCTTCGACCCCACCGTGCGGCATTACGAGGTGATCGAAGAGGCCGTCGTCCGGACCCGGAAGTAAGGACGGCAGGTAAGGCCACCCCCACCCCGGCCCGCCCCCCTCAGAGCGCAGGCTCTTTTGTCGCCCCTCGCTGCGCGAGTGCCGCCGTGGCCTGCAGGGGGCGGGGGCAGAATGCCGGACGACCCTGCACGGCAGGTCTGCAGCTTCTTCCCCCGCCCCCTAGCAGTCCGATCGCGCCGCCAACGGCGGCGCCGAAATCGGACTGCGAAGTCGAGGGGGGCGGGCCAAGGGACGGCGAGCCCGTGGGGGTGACCGTCTGGTCTTGCAGATTGCCATATTGTTCCCCACCTCAATGTCTACGTCCTCGACGCCCTATTCCCGCTCCGACCACCGTGGATAACGACCGAAACCTCTTGGGGAAACGCTTTCATGCCTGGAGACGATCTCACGATTTGGATGTGGTCCGAGGCCTGCCGCCATCTGGAGCGCGCCGAGACCTTGCATCGCCGCTTCTACGGCATCGCCGCCGATCCCACCGGCTTCAGCTGGGAACCGCCGGCTGATGTCTTCGAGACCGAGCGGGAGGTGCTGATCGAGGTGGCGCTGCCGGGCGTCTCGGCCGATGCGCTGGAGGTCAGCGTCCAGGCCGGGGTGCTGGTGGTGCGCGGCGAGCGCGGCCTGCCGGATATTCCGGGGCCGGCGGTCATCCGGCGCATGGAGCTGCCCCATGGGCGCTTCGAGCGGCGGATCCGCCTGGCACCCGGACGTTATGAATTCGCCAAGCGTCAGCTGGTCGACGGCTGCCTCCAGCTCGTGCTTCGCAAGATCGCCTGATCGGAGAGTAAGAATGACAAATCCCACGACCAGCCAGAAACCGGCCGACGAAAGCGCGGCTGAGCTCCTTGATTCCACGGGCGGCCAGGTCACTGCCGAAGCCCCTCGGCCGCAGGCCGCGGCGGAGGCGGAGCTGCGCCTGCCCGAGGGGCTGATCCCCTTGCTGCCGGTGCGCGATTCCGTGCTCTTTCCGGGCACCGTGCTGCCGCTCGAGGTCGGCCGGCAGAGCTCCATCGCCGCGGTCCAATATGCGGTCAAGGCCCAGGGGCCCATCGGCGTGATCCTGCAGCGCAATCCCGAGGATAACGAGCCCCGGCAGGAGACGCTGTTCGAGATCGGCACCATCGGCCAGGTGCTGCGCTATCTTGCGCGGCCCGAGGGCGCCAGCCATCTGATCTGCCGCGGCGAGCAGCGCTTCCGCATCCTCGAGCTGGTGGAGGGCTATCCCTTCCTGGTCGCCCGCGTCGAGCGTATCGCCGAGGCCGCGCCCGAGCCCTCTGCCGTCACCGAGATCGACGCCCGCATGCTGAAGCTGCGCGAGCGGGCGGTGGAAGCCATCCGCCTGCTGCCCGATGCGCCGGAGGGGCTGAAGGAATCCATCGCCGCCATCACCGCGCCCGGCACCTTGGCCGACGTGCTCGCTTCCTTCATGGATCTGAAGAGCGCGGAGAAGCAGCAGGTGCTGGAGGCGATCGACCTCGTCACCCGCCTCGACCGGGTGCTCTGGTTCGTCTCCTACCGGCTGGAGGTGCTGCGGCTGTCCCGCGACATCGGCGAGCGTACCCGCCAGACCATCGAAGGCCGGCAACGCGAGCACATCCTGCGCGAGCAGCTGCGCACCATTCAGAAGGAGCTGGGCGAGGGCGAGGAGCAGGGCACCGATACGGCCGAGCTGGCGGAGCAGATCGCCAAGGCGGGCATGCCGCCCGAGGTGCTGGCCCAGGCCGACAAGGAGCTGAAGCGTCTGAAGCGCATGCCCGAGGCCGCGGCCGAGCAGTCCATGCTGAGGACCTATCTCGAATGGCTGGCGGAGCTGCCCTGGACGGTTGCCGAGGGCGATCCCATCGACATCGCCGAGGCGCGCCAGGTTCTGGATGAGGATCATTGCGGGCTGGAGAAGGTGAAGAAGCGCATCCTCGAATATCTCGCGGTGCGCAAGCTGAACCCGACCGGCCATGCGCCGATCCTCTGCTTCGTCGGCCCGCCCGGTGTCGGCAAGACCTCGCTCGGCCAGAGCCTCGCCCGCACCATGAAGCGCAAGTTCACCCGCGTCAGTCTGGGCGGCGTGCATGACGAGGCGGAGATCCGCGGCCATCGGCGCACCTATATCGGCGCCATGCCCGGCACGATCATCCAGGCGATCCGTAAGGCGGGTGCCAGGGATTGCGTCATGATGCTGGACGAGATCGACAAGCTCGGCCGCGGCGTCCAGGGCGATCCCTCCTCGGCCTTGCTGGAGGTGCTCGACCCGGCGCAGAACGGGACCTTCCGCGACAATTACCTGGGCGTGCCTTTCGACCTGTCGCGGGTGGTCTTCATCTGCACGGCCAATATGCTCGACACCATCCCGGGTCCGCTGCTCGACCGTATGGAGA
>DATHQQ010000593.1:0-10422 GCA_035482595.1 Verrucomicrobiia bacterium | reverse complement strand
TGACACGGAGTTCGGCCTGGCGGCTTATTTCTTCAGCCGCGACCTCGGCCGCGTCTGGCGCACCGCCGAGCAGCTCGAATACGGCATCGTCGGCATCAATACCGGCATCATCTCCACCGAGGTCGCGCCCTTCGGCGGCGTCAAGGAATCCGGCATCGGCCGCGAGGGTTCCAAATACGGCATCGAGGATTTCCTGGAGATCAAATACCTCTGCATGGGCGGCATCTGACATCAGCCGCCAGCCCCCCACGATGAGAATGAGCATCCCCTCCCCCCTTGCGGGGGAGGGTAGGGTGGGGGGTCCGATCCGCGGACGCGGATCACGAAAATCTCGCATGGCCGGCGCGTTGTCTGCCGGACATATGGCCACCCCCACCCCGGCCCTCCCCCCTCAAAGCGCAGGCCTTACGGCCTGCAGGGGGAGGGGGAAGAAAGCAGTGGATGCCATCAGCGAAGCGGTTGCGTCCCGCAGCTGTGACTCCTCCGAATGACCGACATGATCTCCGTCAACGGGCTCGTCTTCGATTATCCCGGCACCCGGGCCCTCGACGATGTCGGCTTTACTCTCGAAGGCGAGACCATCACCGCTCTGGTCGGCCCGAATGGTGCGGGGAAATCGACGCTGCTGCGCTGCATCGCGGGGCTCGATACCCCCTATGCCGGCGAGATCAATGTCGCGGGGCTCGATGTCCTGGCCCAGCCGCGCGACAGTCATCGCTGCATGGGGTTTCTCGCCGACAGCTATGGGCTCTATGACGATCTCACGATCGGGCAATGCCTGCTCTATCGGGCCGCCTCGCTGCGTATGCCGGCGGACAAGCGGGCGGCGGCGGTGCGGCTCGCCGCCGAGCGCCTCGCCATCGCCGACCGGCTGCGCCAGAAGGCCGGCACGCTCTCCCGCGGGCTTCGCCAGCGCCTGGCCATCGCCCAGAGCATCGTGCATCACCCGCCGGTCCTCCTCCTGGATGAACCGGCTTCCGGGCTGGATCCCGAGGCCCGGGTCGAACTCGCCGAGACGCTGCTGCAGCTGCGGGAGGAGGGGATGACCATCATCGTCTCCTCCCACATCCTGAGCGAGCTGGAGGACTATTCGACGCATATGCTCGTCCTGCGCGGCGGGAAGCTCGTCGAGCAGCGCACGCTGGGTACGGCGAGCGACGGGCGCGGGGCCGCGGTCATGCTTCGCCTGGCCCGCCACGACGACAGGCTCGAAGCGCTGCTGCGGGCCGAGGCCTCGGTCGGTCAACTGATGGTCGAAGGGCTGACGGCGCAGTTCCAATTCGCCGGCGATCCGCACGAGCGCGCCATGCTGCTGCGCCGCCTGATCGCCGCGGAGCTGCCCATCGCCGATTTCGCCGCAGAGCGCGAGAGTCTGCAGGATGTCTATATGAGCGGCGTCGCCATGAGCGGTGCTACGGGGGCGGAGAAGGCGCCGTGAATCCGGAGCTTCGCCGTAATCTCTGGCTGCAGTTCTCCCTCACCCGCCTGCTGCTGGCCCCGGTCGCCGTCGGGGCGCTCCTGACGCTGACCTGGGTCGTCAGCGATAGGAGCCTGGCGGCGGTCGGCGAGGTGGCGCGAGCGATCTACTATCTGCTGGTCGTCCTCTGGGGGACGCGCCGGGCCGCCGATCTGGTGGCCGAGGAGATCGCCGGCGGCACCTGGGACGACCAGCGCATGTCGGCGCTGGGCGCCTGGCAGATGAGCTGGGGCAAGCTTTTCGGCGGCACCAGCTATGTCTGGTATGCCGCGGGCCTCGCCTTCCTCGCCCTTGCCGGCTGCTATTGGGCCGCCGGCACGCCGCCCTGGCAAAGCGGGGAGGCCATCCAGCTGCTGCGCCTGCTGGGGACGGGCGCGCTGGCCCAGGCCGTGGCCATGCTGGTCAGCCTGGCCTTACTACGCCGCCTCGCTATCCGCCGGCGCCTCGGCGTCTCTCTCAGCCAGGTCGCCGGCATATTGGCGGGCTTGCTGGCGTCCGGGCAGCTCGATGGCGGCATCGTGGCCTTGTTCCTGCCGGAGGTCGCCTGGTACAGCCGCGTCTGGGACGGCGAGCTTTTCTCCTTGGCGACACTCGGTGTGTTCCTGGCCTGGAGCGTCTTCGGAATCTACCGGCTGATGCGCGTCGAGCTCAAATTCCAGAGCGGCCCCTGGGCCTGGCTCGCCTTCGCCTTGTTCCTCATGGCCTATTGCGACGGCTTCCTCTACGGCTCGATCCGGCTTGCGGGCGGCGATCTGGGCGCCTGGCTGATCCTGCCCTTCCTGCTGGTCTCCGCGCTCACCTATCTCGCGCTTTTTCTCGAGCCCAAGGATGTCGTCCGCTATCGCTGGCTGGGGGCCGATCTGGCGGCGGGCGAACTCCGGCACGCCTGGGTCCTGCTGCCGCAATGGCTGCCGGTCTATCTCCTGACTTTCGTCTGCGCCATCGTCCTCTGCCTCTCTCCCGATCTGGGCAGCGCCGGGCTCCGACTTCTCTCCGGGCCCTTCGTATCCGTGGAGGCGTTGCAGCATGCGCAGGGTCTCTTCCTTTATCCGCTGGCCATTACGATCTACCTTCTCCGCGATGTGCTGGTGGTGCTGTTCTTCAATTTCGGCCATGGCGGCCGGCGCGGCGATGCGACCGCCTTCATCATCCTCTTCCTCGCCTATTTTCCCCTCACGGGAATCCTGGTCTCCCTCGAGATGGTTTCCCTGATCCCGATACTGGCGCCCTATCCCTTGGCGGCACCGCTGTTCAACTTCGCCGCCGCGCTGGTCGAATGCGCCGCTTTGGCCGTGCTGGTCTATCGCCGGCTGGCGCTGGCGGGCCGCTTCGCCCCCGTCATCGCCTGAGCCCCGCAGCCGGCGGCTCGCCCGCAAGGAGATCCCCGATGCCCAGCTACGACTATGATCTCTTCGTCATCGGCGCGGGTTCGGGCGGCGTCCGGGCGGCGCGCGTATCGGCGGGCTACGGCGCCCGGGTCGCGATCGCCGAGGAGTATCGCGTCGGCGGGACCTGCGTCATTCGCGGCTGCGTGCCCAAGAAGCTGCTGGTCTATGCCGCCCATGTGCGCGAGGAGATCGAGGATGCGGCGGGCTATGGCTGGACGATCCCCGAGAGCCGGTTCGACTGGGCGAGCCTGATCGCCAACAAGGATCGCGAGATCGATCGGCTGGAAAGCGTCTATCGCCGAGCGCTCGACAACGCCAAGGTGACGCTGATCGAGGGCCGGGCGCGATTTGCCGATGCCCATACCATCGTCATCGGGGGCAAGCGGATCACGGCCGACAAGATCCTGATCGCCACGGGCGGCCATCCCGTGCGCCTGCCGGGCTTCGACGAGCAGAACAGCATCACCTCCAACGAGGCCTTCTATCTGGAGACGCTGCCCGAGCGCATTGCCATCGTCGGCGGCGGCTACATCGCCGTCGAGTTCGCCGGCATCTTCAACGGCTTCGGCAGCCAGGTCAGCCTCCTTTATCGCGGCGAGCAGATCCTGCGGGGCTTCGACGACGATCTGCGCCATGGGCTGGCGATGGAGCTCACCCGCAAGGGAATCGATATCAGGCTCCACGCCGTCGTGCATCGCATCGAGCCCATGGTCACGGGCTGGCGCTTGCATTTCGGCGACGGCGCTACCATGGAGGTGGACAAGGTCATGGCGGCCACCGGCCGTCGCCCGAATACAGGGGATCTCGATGCCGCGCTGGCCGGGGTCAAACTCGACCATCACGGGGCCATCGTCGTCGATGCCTATTCCAAGACGAGCCGGGAGAACGTCTATGCCATCGGCGATGTGACGGATCGCCTGAACCTCACGCCGGTGGCGATCCGCGAGGCCATGGCCTTCGCCGATACGGTCTTCGGCGGCCGGCCCTGGGCCATGGATCATGACGGCGTGGCCTCCGCCGTGTTCAGCCAGCCTCCGATCGGCACCGTCGGCCTGACCGAGGCGGAAGCCCGCCGGCGCCATGGCGCGATCGATATCTACAAGGCGGGCTTCCGGCCCATGAAGCACACCCTCTCCGGCCGGCAGGAACGCACCCTGATGAAGCTGGTCGTCGAGAGGTCGAGCCAGCGGGTATTGGGGGCCCATATGCTGGGACCCGATGCGCCAGAAATCATCCAGGCCATGGCGATCGCCGTGAAGATGGGCGCCACCAAGCAGCAGTTCGACGAGGCGGTGGCCATTCATCCGACGGCGGCGGAGGAGTTCGTCACCATGCGCATGCGCGAGCCCGATCCGTCCGACGTCGGGCAGGTGCCTTGATCTGGCGGAGGTCTTCTCCTAGTTTCGCGGAGATGTTTCGAGAGGGGCGATGATCGCGAAGGGGATATGCTGGGTGCTGGCCGGCGTTCTGCTCGCCGTGGCGCATCCGGCCGCAGCATATGATTGCAGCGAGCAGGGCGTCCTCGACGAATTGAATGCCTATCAGAACGCCCAGCCGAAGGCCTCGGGCATGTGCCAGAGCGCCCAGCTCCAGATCAAGGTCATGAAGAAGCAGATCGAGATCATCAATCGCTGCCCGGGCACCGACCCCAACGGCGACAACCGCTGGCAGGCCCAGGAATCGATCAAGGCCTCCCAGAACACCCTGGACACGATGTGCAATAACTGAGGGCCAGGCTGGCGCCTCCGGCGGCCCCACCCCCTCCGTCATGGCCGGGCTTGTCCCAGGGCTGTCCGGTTGAGCGACACGCGCCGGCTTCAACGGTGTGACCGCTGGGGCCAAAAGTCCGGCCACGACGGGTGGGAGAACCGGTCCGGGCTTGGTTGAAATATGCCCGTTTCGGGCGTATAGGGTCGGGCTCGTTTGAGCTAGAGGTAGAGCATGGCGGGCAAATGGAGTCCGGAGACCTGGCGGGGCAAGCCCGTCCAGCAGAGCCCCGATTACCCCGATCCGGTGAAGCTGGAGGCGGTGGAGAATCGGCTGCGCGGATATCCGCCCCTGGTCTTTGCCGGGGAGGCGCGCCGGCTGATGGAGATGCTGGGCGAGGTGGCCGAGGGCCGCAGCTTCCTGCTGCAGGGCGGGGATTGCGCCGAGAGCTTCGCCGAGTTCAGCGCCAACAACATTCGCGATACCTTCCGCGTGCTGCTGCAGATGGCGGTGGTGCTGACCTTCGGCGCCGCTCTGCCGGTGGTGAAGGTCGGCCGGATGGCCGGCCAGTTCGCCAAACCGCGCTCGGCACCCATGGAGACGATCGGCGGGGTCGAGCTGCCGAGCTATCGCGGCGACAACATCAACGGCATCGAGTTCACGGCCGCCGCGCGCGTGCCCGATCCCGAGCGGCTGGTTCAGGCCTATAACCAGTCGGCGGCGACGCTCAATCTTCTGCGCGCCTTTGCCCAGGGCGGCTTCGCCGATCTGCACCGCGTGCATCGCTGGAATCTCGATTTCGTCGCCGACAGCCCGCTGGGCCACCGCTATGCCGAGCTGGCGGACCGGCTGAGCGAGACGCTGGATTTCATGGCCGCCTGCGGCATGACGGCGGAATCCACGCCCCAGATCCGCGAAACCGAGTTCTTCACCAGCCATGAGGCGCTCCATCTTGCCTATGAGCAGGCGCTGACCCGCGTCGATAGCCTGACGGGCAAGTGGTACGCCTGCTCGGCCCATATGCTGTGGATCGGCGATCGCACCCGCCAGGTCGATGGCGCCCATGTCGAGTTCATGCGCGGGATCGAGAACCCCATCGGCCTCAAATGCGGGCCGAGCCTGGAGCCCGACGATCTCCTGCGCCTCATCGATCTGCTGAACCCGGCCAATGTTCCGGGGCGTCTGACCTTGATCGCCCGCATGGGCGCCGACAAGGTCGAGGCCAAGCTGCCGGGGCTGCTGCGCGCCGTGAAGCGCGCCGGAGCCAAGGTCGTCTGGTCCTGCGATCCCATGCATGGCAATACGATCAAATCCTCGAACGGGTACAAGACCCGGCCCTTCGACCGGGTGCTGGCGGAGGTGCGCGGCTTCTTCGCAGCGCATCAGGCCGAGGGGCTGCATGCCGGCGGCGTCCATGTCGAGATGACGGGCCAGGACGTCACCGAATGCATCGGTGGGGCCAAGGCGGTGACGGAGCAGTCTCTGGCCGACCGCTACCACACCCATTGCGACCCGCGCCTCAACGCCAGCCAGGCGCTCGAGCTTGCCTTCCTCATCGCCGGCGCGCTGAAGCAGGAGCGCGTCGCCCAGGGCCGGAAGATCGCCGCGGCGTCCTAGGCAGCTAGGCCTTTTGGCGCCGAACGGGGGGGAAGCATGCAACCGGGCCCAGACCAGATACCGGCTTGGACGGATCATTACTTCCTGCGCACGAAGAAGGCGATCGAGCGTTTCGGCGACAAGACCGTCACCTATGCCGTCTTCATGCGCCGGCCGGTGATCTCGGCCCCGCGGCTGGCCGTCGACTGGCTGAACGAGATCGCCGCCTCCCGCAACACCCGCTTCACCATCGACCTGCGCCTGACCGAGGGCAAATGGGTCGGGGCCGGCGTGCCGATCATGTATCTCAGCGGCTCCTTCCGCCATCTGGTCGATCTCGAGACGATCATGCTGCAGAAGCTGGGGCCGGCTTGCGTCGCCGCCTTCAACGCCTTCACCATGTGCGCCGATCTGCCGAAGGTCGGCTTCCTGGCCATGGATGCACGCCACTGCGCCGGGCTGGAGATGGCCGAGATCATGGCTTATGCGGCCAGCGTCGGCTCCGCCCGGGCCAAGCGCAAGGTGGGCGCCAAGGGCTTCGTCGGCAATGCGACCGAGGCGACGGCCCATTACTTCGGCCAGGCGCACGCGCTGGGAACCATGCCCCATGCGCTGATCGGCTATGCCGGCTCCACCGTCGCCGCGGCCGAGATGTATCACGAGACCTTCCCCGATGAAGCCATGACGGTGCTGGTCGATTATTTCGGCCGCGAGGTGAGTGATTCCCTCGCCGTCTGCCGGCGCTTTCCCGAGATGGCGGCGGCGGGGCAGCTGGGGGTTCGCATCGATACCGCCGGCAGCCGCTTCGTCGAGGGCCTCGATCCGCCGGCCTCCTATGCGGTGCTGGAGCGCCATGTGCCGGAAGCGATCCGGGGATATCGCAGCGAGGCGGAGCTGCGCTATCTCGTCGGCGCCGGCGTCTCCGCCGCGGCCTGCCATCATCTGCGCGATGCGCTGGATGCCGAGGGATTCACCAAGGTCCGGCTCATCGCCTCCTCGGGCTTCGATCCTGCGAAATGCCGGGTGATGGCCGAGGCCCAGGCCCCGATCGATGTCATCGGCACGGGATCCTTTCTGCCGCAGCGGTGGACCGAGACCTATGCCACGGCGGATATCGTCGAATATGACGGCAAGCCCTTGGTCAAAGTCGGCCGCGAGTTTCTCCTCAGGAAGTAGTCCGTTTCAGCGGAAAACATGGCGCGCTTCGACTGGAAGAAGATTCAACGCTGGGTCATCGGCGCCCCGCGCGACCCCATGCATCGCGAGCAGCGCGAGGGCATGCTGCTGGTCGCCTTCCTGGCCTGGATCGGCCTGGGCGCCGACGGCCTCTCCTCGGCGAATTACGGGCCGGAAGAAGCCTTCCTCGCGCTCGGGATCCACAGCCATCTGGCGATCTACCTGGCGCTCGCCACCGCGCTGACCGTCGTCGTCATCTGCCTCGGCTATGTCCAGGTGATCGAGCTCTTCCCCTCGGGGGGCGGGGGCTATCGCGTCGCCTCGGTGCTGGTCGGCCCCTATGCCGGGCTCGTCTCGGGCTCGGCCCTCATCGTCAATTTCATCCTGACCGCGGCGCTTTCGGTCGCCAGCGGCGTCGATGCGCTGTTCAGCCTTCTGCCGCTCTATTGGCAGACGTGGAAGGTGCCGTCGGAGATCGTCGTCATCATCCTGCTGACCATCGCCAATCTGCGCGGGGTCAAGGAGCTTCTCTTCCTGCTGATGCCGATCTTCATCGGCTTCCTGGTCACCCATGGCGGGCTGATCGTCGTCGGGGTGCTGGGCCATGCGGGACGGCTGCCGGGCCTGGTTCCCGAGACGCTGCATGAGACGGGCGCGCTCGCCGGCCAGATCGGCTGGTGGGCGGTGATCGGCATCGTGCTGCAAGCCTTCGCGCTGGGCGGCGGCACCTATACCGGCATCGAGGCCGTGTCGAACAACATCCACATGCTGCGCGAGCCCCGCACGGTCACCGGGCGCTGGACCATGACCTATATGGCGATCTCGCTTTCCTTCGCCGCGGGTGGGCTGATCCTTCTCTATCTCTTGTGGAACGTCCATCCGCAATACGGCCAGACCCTGAACGCCGTAACCTTCCGCCAGATCCTCAGCCAATTTCTCGGCTCCGATTCGGTGGCGGCGGGCATCATCCTGCTGGGCACCCTCAGCGTCGCGGCAGGCCTCCTCTTCGTCGCCTCCAACACCGGCTTCCTCGGCGGACCGGCAGCGCTCGCCAATATGGCGATCGACCGCTGGATGCCGCATCAATTCGCCCATCTCTCCAACCGTCTGGTAACCCAGAACGGCGTGCTGCTGATGGCGGCGGCGGCGATTGCGATCCTGGTGATCACGCAAGGGCGGGTCGACAAGCTGGTGGTGCTCTATTCCATCAATGTCTTCATCAGCTTCGTGCTCTCCTTCACCGGTCTCACCCGGCACTGGCTGCGGCGGCGCAGCGGGGAGCCGCGCCGGCCCTTCCGCATCTTCATCGCCATCTTCGGCTTCCTGCTGACCGCGACGATCCTGGTCGTCACCACCATCAACAAATTCACCGAGGGCGCCTGGATGACCGTGGTCATCACTGGCTGCATCATCTTCGCCGGGCTGATGATCCGCCGGCATTACGATGCCTGCGGCCGGCTGCTTTCCCAGGCCGATGCCTTGTTCGCGACGACGACGCGGGCCGTGCCGGCGGCAGAGCCGCCGCCGCTCCGGCGCGACAAGCCCACCGCCATCTTCCTCGTCGGCGGCAGCCTGGGCACCGGCATGCATACGCTGCTGGCGACCCGCAAGCTCTTCCCGGAGCATTTCTCGAACTACGTCTTCATCCGGGTGGGCGAGGTCGATTCCGACAGCTTCCGCCATGCCGGGGAGCTGGAGACGCTGCGCCAGCGCGTCGACGAATATCTCGCCCAGTTCGTGAACTACTGCCACCGCCGCCAGCTCGCGGCGACCGCCTATGGCGGGGCGGCGGCGGATGCCACGGCGGAGCTGACGCAGCTTCTCGATCGCGCTTTGGTCGAGTTTCCCAACAGCATGGTCTTCGCCTCCCAGCTCGTCTTCAAGAACGAAAGCTTTCTCACCCGGCTGCTGCACGGCCAGACGCCGCTGATCATGCAGCGCCGGCTGCAGAACCGCGGCATCCCGATGCTGATCCTGCCGATGAAGCTGTAGGGCAGCTCACCCCTGCACCACCCCCGGCGCCAGCGCGGCTTGCAGCAGGATGTCCTGCGGCTCCTCATGGCCGAAGCCGGTGAGAAGCTCGGTCTCGCCCGCGGAGATATTCTCCACGCTGTGCAGAAAGGCCACCGGCACGAAATAGATGTCGCCGGCCCCGACCTCGAATTGGTCGACCTTGTTGCTGGGCCGCATCACCGATAGCTGCGCGCGGCCGCTGAGGACATAGCCGATCTCGGCGCAGTTGGGATGCCAATGCGGTGCCTCCGCGCCCGCGGCCTGCAGGAGCAGCAATCGCAGGGAAAGCCTGTCGAGAATGGAGAATTCTTCGGCGCTCACGATTCGCGCAAGCGCACCGCCTGCCCTGAGGACGGGCTCGATCGTGCCCAGGCTGATGCGGTGCGGACTGGACATTCCGGCATGCCCCCTTTTCGGTGCCGCGGCCTCCATCTCGTCGGCTATCGCCGCCAGGCCCTCCGGGACCATTTCCGTCGGTCTTTCATGGCTGAAGGTCAGGAGGAGCTTCGTCTCGCTCTCAGCCAGGTTTTCGACTTGCTGCAGGAAGCCCTGCTGGATGAAGAAGACGTCCTGAGGGCCGACGGTGAAGCAATCGCGGATCTGGCCGGGGCTGCAGATCGTGATCCGCGCCGCGCCCTCCATGCAGTAGGCGAGGGTATGCGCATTGGCCTGCCAGAAGGGGCCGTGCCGGCCATGGGCCCCCAGGGTCAACAGCTCCGCCGAGAGCCCCTCCAGCTCGGGCAGGCAGCCGGCGTCCACGCGCCGGCGCCAGGCGCCGCCGGCAAACCGCTGCGGCCGGGCCTGGCTCAGATGGAAGAGATGCGGCGAGGACGCCATGGCCGGGAGTCCGTGCAAGGTCATCGTTACGCCGGGCTGACGATAGGCCTCGCTGGCGCTGGGGTTTGGAAGGAAATGCGCTGACGTGGAATGCTCTTGTCACAAACGCACGGCGTCGAAACCTCGCGACTCCCAATTTGCGGGATCGAGGCGCAGGATCGCACGATCTCTTGCTCTGCGGTTCGAGCGCGCGGATGGAGGTGCAGATGTTGTCACAGGCCGTTGCGG
>DATHQQ010000592.1:0-2537 GCA_035482595.1 Verrucomicrobiia bacterium | reverse complement strand
CGGCCCGCCCCAGGGCTCCTGAGACACTACCTTTAGTTGCATGATTTGACAGGATTTCGCGGGCTTGCCATTCTCCGCCCATGGCCGCTCCGCCCCTCAGCGACGCCCAGCGTCTGGCTCCGCCTCTGGCGCAGCGAGAATGTCGGGCCCGTCACCTTCCGCCAGCTGCTGCGCCGCTTCGGCAGCGCCGAAGCGGCGCTGGTCGCCCTGCCGGAGCTCGCGCGGCGCGGTGGGCGCGACCGGCCGCTGGCGATCTGCCCGCCCGCTGCCGCGGAGCGTGAGCTTGCCGAACTCGGCCGCAGGGGTGGAAGCCTGATCGCCATGACCGATCCGGCCTATCCCGCCGTGCTCGCCGAGGCCGATGACGCGCCACCCCTGCTGCTGGTTCTGGGCGATACCGGTCTCCTGGCGAGCCGCGCCGTCGCCCTGGTCGGGGCCCGCAACGCCTCGGCCAATGGCCGGCTCCTGGCCGAGACCATGGCGCGCGAATTGGGCCAGCTCGGCTGGGTCGTCGTCTCCGGCCTCGCCCGGGGCATCGACAGTGCCGCCCATCAGGGCGCGCTGGCGAGCGGGACCATCGCCGTGCTGGCCGGGGGTCTCGACTGTCCCTACCCGCCGGAGAGCGAGCCCCTCCACCGCGCCATCGCCGAGCGGGGACTACTGGTAAGCGAGATGCCGCTCGGCCGCGTCCCCCAGGCCCGGCATTTTCCGCAGCGCAACCGCATTGTCTCCGGCCTGGCGCTCGGGACCGTCGTGGTGGAGGCCGCACTCCAGTCCGGCTCCCTCATCACGGCACGGCTGGCCGGAGAGCAGGGCCGCGAGGTGATGGCGGTTCCGGGCTCGCCGCTTGATCCGCGCTGCCGCGGCGCCAATCTATTGATCCGCCAGGGTGCCACTTTGGTGGAGGGAGCGGCCGATGTGGCGGAGGCTCTTTCCGGTGCCGGGGGCCGACTCCACCCCGTCGCGGATCGCACCGAAGGCCCTTCGGAGATACCCAACAATATTTCGGAACCCATTGAAACTACGATAAAATCTTCTCTCAGCCTGGTCGAGGAACGGCTCGGCCCCAGCCCGGTGGCGGTTGACGAACTGCTCCGGCAGTGTCACATGTCCCCTCCTTTTTTACGGATGACCCTGCTGGAACTGGAGCTTGCCGGGCGCCTGCAATGGCACCCCGGCAACCGGGTATCGCTCCTTGCCGCCGGCGAAAGTCAGCCCGCCCCGAAAGCCGTTCAAAGCCCGCTCTGAAGCCCGTTCAAGAACAATAGAAGCTCAGGAAAGAAGCAGTCGCACGATGAACGTCGTCGTCGTCGAATCGCCCGCCAAGGCGAAGACCATCAATAAATATCTCGGCCCGGATTACACCGTGCTGGCGAGCTTCGGTCACGTGCGCGACCTGCCCGCCAAGGACGGCTCGGTCCGGCCCGAGGAAGACTTCGCCATGAGCTGGGAGGTCGACGGCAAGGCGGATGTCCGGATCAAGGCCATTGCCCAGGCGCTGAAATCCGCCGACCGCCTGATCCTCGCCACCGACCCGGACCGCGAGGGTGAGGCCATCTCCTGGCATATCAGCGAAGAGCTGAAGCGCCGCCATGCCCTGGACGGCAAGCCGGTGTCGCGGGTGGTGTTCAACGAGATCACCAAATCCGCCGTGCTCGATGCCATGGCCCATCCCCGCGAGGTGAACCGCGAGTTGGTGGAGGCCTATCTCGCCCGACGCGCCCTGGACTATCTGGTGGGATTCACGCTCTCCCCCGTGCTCTGGCGCAAACTGCCCGGCAGCCGCTCGGCCGGCCGCGTCCAGTCGGTGGCGCTGCGCCTCGTCTGCGAGCGCGAGGCCGAGATCGAGGCCTTCAAGTCGCAGGAATACTGGACCGTCGCCGTGGTCTTCGCGACCGAGGATGGTGCGGTCTTCACGGCGCGCCTCACCCATCTCGACGGCCGCAAGCTGGAGAAGTTCGACCTGCCCAACCAGGCGGCAGCCGAGGCGGCGGTGGCCAAGATCGCGGCCGGGGCGCCGTTCCATGTGTCCGCGGTCGAGCGCAAGACGGTCCGCCGCCATCCCTTCCCCTCCTTCACCACCTCGACCCTGCAGCAGGAGGCCTCGCGCAAGCTGGGCTTCAGCGCCAGCCACACCATGCGCCTGGCTCAGCGGCTCTATGAGGGCGTCGATATCGGGGGCGAGACGGTCGGCCTCATCACCTATATGCGGACGGATTCCGTGCAGCTCTCGGGCGAGGCGATCGCCGGCTCCAGGCGCCTGATCGAGGCCGATTACGGCCAGCGCTATTTGCCCGAGAAGCCCCGCTTCTACACGACCAAGGCCAAGAACGCGCAAGAGGCCCATGAGGCGATCCGGCCGACGGATCTCTTCCGCCGGCCCCAGGCCATGGGCCGCCACCTCGACCGCGACCTGCGCGAGCTCTACGAGCTGATCTGGAAGCGCACCGTGGCGAGCCAGATGGAGAGCGCCGAGCTCGACCAGGTGACGGTGGATATCGCCGGCACCGGCGTCGGCCTGCGCGCCACCGGCTCGG
>DATHQQ010000591.1:0-5116 GCA_035482595.1 Verrucomicrobiia bacterium | reverse complement strand
ACCCTGCCCGCGCGGCATTATGTCGACCCACAGATCTATGCCTGGGAGCAGGCGGCGATCTTCGCCCGCTCCTGGTGCTATGCCGGCCATCTTGGCGCGCTGGCCGAGCCCGGCTGTTACATTACCTGCCGCATTGCCGATGAGAACATCATCGTCATCCGCGGCAAGGACGGCGTGCTCCGCGGCTTCTACAACGTCTGCCAGCATCGCGCCCATGAGCTGCTGAAGGGCAGCGGCAAGGCGAAGTTCATCACCTGCCCTTATCACGCCTGGACCTATCACGCCGACGGCAGGCTGCGGACCGCCCGGGGCAGCGAAGCCCTACCCGAATTCGACAGGGAGAAGTTCTGCCTGAAGCCGGTCAGGGTCGAGACCATGGCGAGCTTCGTCTTCGTCAATCTCGATCCCGACGCTCCCTCGCTCGCCGGCCAGAGCGGCGCGCTGGAGAGCGAGATCCGTGCCTATTGCCCGGAGATCGAGGGGCTGGTACTGGCGCGGACACTCACCTACGACATCGCCGGGAATTGGAAGAATTCGGTCGACAATTTCCTGGAGTGCTACCACTGCCATGTCGCGCATTCGGATTTCTGCGACCTGGTGGATATGAGCAGCTACCGCTCCATCTGCCACGGGATCTATTCCAGCCACTGCGGCAAGGCGAGCCGGGTCGAGAGCAGCGCCTATCGCTACAGCGGCGAGGCACGGGCGCGCCAGTTCGGCTCCTGGTGGCTGTGGCCCAATCTCTCCATCGAGGTCTTTCCCGGCGCCCCCAATGTCAACATCTTCCATCATGTGCCGATGGGCCCCGAGCAGACGCGCCATGTCTTCGAGTTCTACATGGAGGAACATGTGCCCACGGCGGAGCAGGAGGACGCGATCCGCTATATCGACCAGGTGCTGCAAGTGGAGGACATCGCGCTGGTGGAGAGCGTGCAACGGGGCCTCAGGAGCCGCGGTTACGATCAGGGCCGCTTCATCGTCGATGCCGGGCGCACCGATATGAGCGAGCATGCGGTGCACCATTTCCACGGCCTGGTCGTCGCGGCGATGGCATCCTCGCAAGAAGGGGCGTGAGCCTCGCGGCCCTTCCTTCCTTGCGCCTACCCATTCCCCATAAGAGGTAGGGTCTACTCCTTGACCGCGATCCCGCACCCCCGGCAATCATGAGCGCCGCGCCGTATCGCGCCTTCGATGATGGGGAATGCGGGATGGAGCGGACCTTCGGCTATATCATGCTCGCCGTCTTGATCGCCGTGGCGGCCCTGGGCGTCCACTACTGGCGCTAAGCGCCGCGGCTCCTCAGGCCTTCGGCCCTTCGGCGGCCGGGGAATGCAGCCCGGCATCGCCGCCCCTGCGTCTGGCGACGGCCTCGGCCAAGCGGCGCCAGCGGCCGTCCTTTGCCGTAGCGAAACGCTCGAGGCAGCGCTCGTCGAATTTGCTGCGCCAATCGCCGACGATCCCTTTGCGCAGGAAGCTGCCCTTCGATTCGACGCCGGCGCGACGGCCCGTCTTGGCGGCGAAATCATTCTCCCGGACGGCGCGGGCGACGGCATCGAACCGCGGCTCGAGATCGCAGGCGTCGAGGAGAGCGCTGAAGCTGCCCTTGGGATCGCGGGTCAGATCCTCATAATGCAGCTGGATAGCATGGGGCCATTCCTGCCAGCGCTCCAGGGAATCCAGAAACCAGTCGCCCGTCTCGATCAGCTCGAGGATGCGATCGGCTTCCGGCAGGGCGGCGAAGGCCGGCCCCTTCCCGCCCATCTTCGCATCGAGCCAGGCCAGATAATCCGCGGCCGAGACCAGCATGTCGCGGGGATCGCGCAAGATGGTCACGAAACGCACGGTGGGATGCTCCGCGGGAACGTAGTCGGGCGGTGGCGGCGAGTGGCTCTTGTACCAGGTGAGGAAGGGCTCGACCTCGAGCAGGGCCACCGCCGCCTTGTCGATGATGAGCGTGTTGTTCTTCTCCAGAAATTCCCCGGGCAGAAGGCGGTGGCCGGGCTTGAGCCCGACGCCGCTCAGCAGATTGCAGGTCCATGTCGAGCCCACACGGCCGGCGGTGGCGACGATGACCTGACGATTGGGCGGGCTCCCCCGCCGGGACCGCACGCGGGGCCAGAGGATCCTTCGACGGGAAAAGAGCTCGCGGACCAGATGCGGAATCGACAAAGCCTAGATCTCTGTAAGCCAAGACGGGGCCGGCTGGCCGGGAGGGGCCCGCAGACGGCCGGGAGACTTAGCCCATTTGGGCCTCAAAGTCGCCTGTTCTGATCGAGCCGGAAGCCCCTGGAACCCGTCCCAGCCGCGCCGGCCGGCGCGGTCGGCAAGACCGTCCGCTCGCTCGTACCTCCTCCTTGATGTACAAAACTTCATCATAGGTCGCGGTTCAAGGCACGGCGCGGTTCTCGGAAGCGCCGATCGTGGCGGTCATTGGGGCGCCCGCGGGCGACAGGCTGGCTCTTAGCCGTTATGATCGTTGCTTGCTCGGGATCGGCAGCAGAGGGTGACATGAGGGCCAGGGACCTGTCGCAGGCTCAGCGCGAATCGCTGGAAGACCTTCTCACCGTCGTCGAGATGCATGAGAAGAAGCTGCGAGCAGCCCTGCCCGGCGCCCCGGGCCAGACCCAGGCGGTCGGCGAAACGCTGGCCGGCGCGCTACGCCAAATCCTCGAAGCTCTGGGGCGGTGCAAGGACGCCGATCTCTAGAAGCCCATCGCCTGTCGTTCGGGCGATCCGCCACAGGAGGTGGCGAATGTTGCATAAATCCCTCTACGCCCTCCTGTTCTCACTCCTCGTCTCCACCGCGCCGGCCGCCGCGCTCGCGGCCGAGCAGGCCCCCTTGCAGGTCTGCTTCACGCCAGGCGGCGATTGTACCGATCTCGTCGTCGGCGAGATCGCCGCCGCCCGGCACCAGATCCTGGTCCAGGCCTATAGCTTCACCTCGGTCCCGATTCTGTCGGCGCTGCGCGCTGCCCATGCCCGCGCCGTGGAGGTCGAGGTGATCGTCGACAAGATCTCGGCGGGAGTCAGCAAGTCGGGCTCGCATTACAGCGCGGCGGTCTATCTCACCAACGCCGGCATACCGGTCTGGGTCGACAGCAAGGTTGCCATCGCCCACAACAAGGTCATGATCCTCGACGGGGCCGTGGTCATCACCGGCAGCTTCAACTTCACCGCCGCCGCCCAGAACCGCAACGCCGAGAATCTGCTCGTCATCAGCGATCCGGCGGTCGCCGCGCAATACCGGGACAATTGGCGCCGGCGCCAGGCTGTCTCGGAGCGCTTCGGCCGCGTGGCAGAGGGACAATCGGGCTAGGGCGCCATCCGATCAAATAGAACCGTTCTCTTCCGTCATCCCGACAAGAGGCGAGAGGGGACGCGGAAAAGCCGAGGGAGACAAACGATGTTTGCTTATAAGGGCTCGACCGCACTGATCACCGGCGCTTCCAAGGGATTGGGTGCGAGTTTCTCCAAAGAGCTTGCAAACCGCGGCATGAATCTGGTTCTGGTCGCCCGCTCCGTCGATGCATTGCAGGAACTCGCCCGCTCCCTCGGCGCGCAATATGGCGTGAGCAGTGTTGCGCTCCAGGCCGATCTTGCCGCGCCCGATGCCGTAGACCGGATAGTGGCGGAGCTCGATCGCCTCGACCTGAAGATCGATCTGCTGATCAACAATGCCGGGCTGGGCCTGACCGGCGACTTCCTCTCGCATGACCTCTGCCGGGAGCTGGCCAGCATCCATGTCAATGTGCAGGCGCTGGTCGGACTGTCGCATGCCTTGGGCGCCAGGATGGTCACGAGAGGCACAGGCGGCATCATCAATCTGGCATCCAATGCCTCGTTCCAACCCTTGCCCCATATGACCACCTACGCGGCGGCCAAGACGTTCGTTCTCCACTTCAGCGAAGCGCTGAACGTCGAATTGAAGGGACGCGGCGTCCAGGTGATGGCCGCTTGTCCCGGACCGACTGCGACGAGTTTCTTCGAGGGTGTATCGACCAAGATGAAGGACGACGCGTTCGACAGCGCCGAACTCGTGGTCCGCCGCACGTTGCGGTCTTTCGATCGGCAGAAGTCCGTAGCCTACCCCGGACGGTTTAGCGTGCGCGTCGCCACTTGGCTTCCGCGTCTGCTGCCTCGCGATGTCGTGGTCCGCGCTGCCGCGTCGGCGACCGGCAAAATGGGTCTGGCCTCGTAAGCGGGTTCCAAGCGCAACATAAGGTGAGATCAGATGGGCATCAGCAAGCTCGCACACCATAAGTGCGCAACCAAGGCGCTCGTCTGTTACCCCGAGCTAGTCTAGCGAAGCGACCAGCCCAGCAGTAGTAAGCCGGTAGCGGCCGTCCAGCCGCCGAGGACGCGGACTCCTATGCGCACTGGCATCTCGGACGTCTGCCTGGGGATGCCCGGGCGAGCTGGCATGACAGCTGGTCCGGCGAGAACGGGCTTCCGACCCTCATCCGGCTCGATCTCTCCCTCGCCCAGGGCCAAATGCCGGATCGCGTGACGCTCTATTTTGGACCGCGCTTTGCCAATGGCGGAGGCTGATGTCATCCCCGCCCTAGTTTGACAATCGGCCGAGCGAACTTCCATGCTCTCGTCGGAAACCGGGAGTCGGGGGGAGATCGAAATGGACAATCTGGGGGAGATGTTCGACAGATGGGGCAGCGACAAGGCCAGGAACGGCTATGCCGGCGCCTATGAATGCCTCTTTCGCAAAGGCCGGAACGACATCGGCGCTCTGCTCGAAGTCGGCATCGGAACGATGATTCCGGGCGTCCACTCCTCCATGGTTGGATATGCCGGGGAAGGCTACAGGCCGGGCGGCTCGCTCCGGGCGTGGCGCGATTTCTTTCCCCATGCGACTGTCTACGGCATGGATGTACAGCCGGATACCCAATTCACCGATGAGGAAAGGATCGTGACGCTCCTCGGCAATTCCACGGATCCTTCGGAGGTCGGCCAGGCTCTGCAGCATGCCCGGCACAAGACCTTCGACATCATCATCGACGACGGCTCGCACTACGCGGCGGATCAGATCGCCACGCTGAAGAATCTCTTCCCCCTGCTCAATCCGAGCGGGACCTATATCGTGGAGGATCTGGTGGGGACTCAG
>DATHQQ010000590.1:0-2315 GCA_035482595.1 Verrucomicrobiia bacterium | reverse complement strand
CGAGAAGCCGCGCATGCGATAGCGGCCGAGCTCGCTCTTGATGTGGATGTCGTCGATGACCTGCGGCGGGAACATGAAGCTGCTGCCGAGCAGGCTGGTGTTGCGCTTCAGCTTCGTCTTCTTCGCCGGAGCCGTCGCAGGCGCCTTCTTCTCTCTTGCCATGACCTATCTCTCCTGCACGCGGCTCAAAGGATCAGCTTCTTTTCGGTGGGTTCGAGATTGTCGTAGTTCCAGAGCTGCCGCCCGGCGACGATCTTCTGCATGTTGCGGACGCCGTTCGGCGCCTTCAGGTCGTACATCTTCAGCTTGCGCTCGAGCCATGCCACGTCGAGATCGGTCATCTCGCCGGGCACCGCATCGACGCCCAGCCCGTCGATCTTGCCGCCGACATAGATCGTGCCGTCATACATGGAATCGCCGAGGTTCTTGCCGGCATCTCCCAGGATCACCATGCGGCCACGCTGCATCATGAAGCCGCAGAAGGCCCCTGCCCGCCCGCCGATGAGGATGGTGCCGCCCTTCATGTCGATGCCGACCCGGGCGCCGACATCGCCCATGCAGACGAGATCGCCGCCGCGCAGCGCCGCCCCGAAGGTGGAGCCCGCGTTCTTCTCGATCACCACGGTGCCGGCCATCATGTTCTCGGCGCAGGACCAGCCGACGCGGCCCTTGATGCGGATGTTCGGCCCGTCGATCAGCCCACAGCCGAAATAGCCGAGGCTACCCTCGATATGGAGGTTGAGGCGGTTCAGGATTCCCACGGCGAGGGAATGCTTGGCGCCGGGATTCTTCATCACGATGGTGCCGTAGCCCTGGCTCATGAGCTCGCGGAGCTTCAGATTGATCTGGCGCGGATCCAGATTGGCGCAGTCGAATTCGGCCCGCTTGTTGAAATCGACCTCGAAGGCGTCGGGATAGGTGAATCGCTCCTCCTCCTCGGGCGAGAAGAAGCGCTGTTGGGTGCGGCCGGCCAGCTGCTCGGTATGCATCCCCATGTCGGTGGCTTTGGTTCGGAGTGCCATGATCTCTCTCGGGTCTCCCAGTGTCGGCGCGAAGAGGTGTCGGCGCGAAGAGCTAGTTGTGCCAGACGCGCACTTCGCCCTCATAGGGATCGAAAGTATCGATCTCATGGGGGAAGACGCTGCGGATGGCCACTTCCTCGGAGGCAAGCGCAATGAACTCGTCGCTCTCGTAGAGCACCATGGGCTTGGCGGCCATCACGTCCTTGGCCATGCCCAGGCTGTCGGCCGTGGCGACCAGATAGGTGAAGACGCCGTCGAGCTCGTCGATCGAGGCCGTCATGGCGTCCTTGAGGGTCGACCCCTGCTCCATCTTGTCGGCGAGATAGACGGCGATCAGCTCGGAGTCACAGTTGGACATGAAGCGATGCCCCTTGCGCTCCAGCGCCCGGCGGCCGTTCCAGTAGTTGGTGAGCTGACCGTTGTGGACGACGGAGACGTCCGCGAAGGGATAGGCCCAATAGGGATGGGCCGAGCGGATATCGACATCGGACTCCGTCGCCATGCGGGTATGGCCGATGGCATGGGTCCCGATGAAGCCCGGCAGCTTGTACTGGCTCGCCACCCTTGCCGCGTCGCCCAGGTCCTTGATCAGCTCCAGCCCATGGCCGATGGAGAGGATCTCGGCGCCGTCGATATCCTCGATGTAATTGGCCAGGCGCCGGCGGTCGCCGTCGTATTCGATGCGGTAGCGGAAGGCATATTCCGTCGCCCCCATCTCGTCGATGATCTTGGCCCCCAGCTCCTCGAGCCGGCGGTCGACCTCCGCATGGCGCTTCTTCACCTGGTGATGGATGTCGAAACCCTTCGACATCTCGTCCTGCTCGGCGAGCTTGAAGCGCAGCACGAGCTCGCTCCCCTGCGGCTTGCCGTAGAGGGCATAGCCGGTCGAATCCGGGCCGCGATGCTTCAGTGATTGCAGCATCGCGGTCATCTCCTGACCCACGTCGCCGCTCTTCCCGCGATGAATCAATCCAGCAATGCCGCACATGTGGCGACCTCCTTTCGCTGATGCCCCGAAAACCCTAGGGCAGATAGTCCCAATACTGCTTCAGATCCCAATCGGTGACGGTGGACATGAACTTCTCCCACTCGTCCCGCTTGTAGTGATTGAAGACCCGGTACATCTCGTCGGGCATCGCCGATTTTATGGTCTCGTCCTTCTCGAGCTCGAGCAAAGCGTCGCCCAGCGACATGGGGAGCTTCTTCACCTTCTTGCCGGCCGCCATGGCGGCATAGATGTTGCGCTCCTCGGGCTCGCCCGGATCCAGCTTTTGATTGATGCCGTCGTCGAAT
>DATHQQ010000589.1:0-2506 GCA_035482595.1 Verrucomicrobiia bacterium | reverse complement strand
CTAAGTCTTTGAAAAGAGTGGTGCCCAGGGGCGGAGTTGAACCACCGACACCGTGATTTTCAGTCACGTGCTCTACCAGCTGAGCTACCTGGGCGCCGGGGAGGTTTGCGCTTATAGAGAATCCCCCTGCCCCTGTCCAGTCGGCGAAACGGGGCCGGTATGCTTCGGCCGGCGACGAAGCGTTCGCCATCGACCCCGGGCCGATCCCGTCCTATCACATGGCCCCAGCACAACCGAGGAAGGGCCCATGATCACCCTCTGCATCCGCTATACCCTCGATGCCAACAAACTTGCGGATTTCGAGACCTATGCCCGCGCCCTCGGCCCGCAGATCGAACGCTGCGGGGGAAAGGTCGCCGGTTATTTCCTGCCGACCAAGCTCGCAGGGCCGACCAATGCCGCCCTCGGCCTGATCGACTTTGCGAACCTCGCCGCCTACGAGGCATACAGGGAAAGATTGGCGGCCGATCCGGAGGCTGTCGAGAACCTTCGCCGTGCCGAGGCGGCCCGCTGCATCCTGAACGAGGACCGGTCCTTCATCCGTTCCGTGCCCTAGTCTCGTTCGCCTGGCTGTGGCGCGGCCCGCGGGGGACGAGAAATCCCCTTGAAGCGGCCCCGGTTTTCGGCCACTCCCTGTCGCCACAGGGGGGAGCCGCAAGCCATGACCGAAACCACCGATCCCATCGCCCGGGTGGCCGGGCTCGCCTGCTGGTCGGGGCCGGTCACGCCGGAGGCGCTGACCGGCGGCATCACCAATAAGAACTACGTGGTCCGCGACCGCGGCCAGCGCTTCGTCGTGCGCATCGGCGACGATATCCCGGTGCATCAGGTCATGCGCTTCAACGAGTTGGCGGCGAGCCTGGCGGCGGCTGCGATCGGGCTCTCGCCGCCGGTGATCCATCACGAGCCGGGCGTGCTGGTCCTGGGATTCGTCGAGGGCAAGACCCTGGCCGCCGAGGATGTCCGCCGGCGCCCGATGCTGAGGCGGATTCTGCCCCTGCTCCGGCTCTGCCATCGGGAGATGCCCCGGCATCTGCGCGGACCGGCGCTGATCTTCTGGGTGTTCCACATCCTGCGCGACTATGCGGCGACGATTCGCGAGGGAAAGAGCCGCTGGGTCCCGGAGCTGGAGCGCCTGCTCGCGGCGGCAGGCGCCCTGGAAGCCGCCGTCGGCCCCATCGATGTGGTCTATGGCCATAACGATCTGCTGCCGGCCAATTTCATCGATGACGGCAAGCGCCTCTGGCTGATCGACTGGGACTATGCCGGCTTCAACAGCCCCCTCTTCGATCTCGGCAATCTCTGCTCCAACAACGAGGTCGCCCCCGAGGACGAGGATTGGCTGCTCGAAGCCTATTTCGAGCGCCCTCTCGATGGCGATCTCAAGCGGCGCTATGGCGCCATGAAATGCGCCTCGCTCCTGCGCGAGACGCTGTGGAGCATGGTGTCCGAGATTCACTCGACCCTGGACTTCGACTATGCCGCCTATACCCGCGACTATCTCGCGCGCTTCGATCGCGCCTTTGCGGAGCTGTGAACCCATGAGCCGTCTACCGCGCCAGGCCCGCTGCGTCATCATCGGCGGCGGCATCATCGGCTGCAGCACGGCCTATCATCTGGGCCGGCTGGGCTGGAAGGATATCGTGCTGGTCGAGCGCCACAAGCTCACCAGCGGCTCGACCTGGCATGCCGCCGGGCTGGTGGGGCAGCTCCGGACCTCCGCCAATATCACCCAGCTGCTGAAATACAGCGTCGAGCTTTATGACCGACTGGAGGCCGAGACCGGACAGGCCACGGGCTGGAAGCGCAACGGCGGGCTGAGGCTGGCGTGCAACGCCGAGCGGATGATCGAGATCAAGCGCCAGGCGACGACGGCCCATAGCTTCGGCCTGGAGATGCATCTCCTGACGCCGAAGGAGGCCCTCGACCTCTGGCCGATCATGGACATCTCCGATCTCGTCGGCGCCGCTTTCCTGCCGACCGACGGCCAGGCCAATCCCGCCGATATCGCCCAGGCGCTGGCCAAGGGTGCGCGGGCGGCCGGGGTCGCGATCATCGAGGACTGCGCGGTCACGGCCATCACGACGAAGCAGGGCCGGGCCACGGGCGTGGTGACGGCCGAAGGCGAGATCGGTTGCGAGGTCGTCGTCAATTGCGCCGGCCAATGGGCCAGAGAGATCGGGCTTCTTGCCGGCGTCGCAGTCCCGCTGCAATCGGTGCAGCATCAGTATCTGGTGACCGAGCCCATCGCGGGCGTACCGCGCGACCTGCCGACGCTCCGCGATCCCGACCGGCTCATCTATTTCAAGGAGGAGGTCGGCGGGC
This sequence comes from Verrucomicrobiia bacterium, assembly GCA_035482595.1. Lineage (GTDB taxonomy): Bacteria > Pseudomonadota > Alphaproteobacteria > Dongiales > Dongiaceae > DASXQK01. The sequence goes on along the minus strand of DATHQQ010000589.1, from coordinate 181 downwards.
TGGTCATGGGCGGTTATGAGCCGAACCCGATTCCCTGGGGGCTGACCGGCATTCCCGAGGGCTTCCATTTCGCGCTGCTGGATTCCGACCAGGATCATTTCGAGCCGCTGATGACCGAGGCGCTGGCCCGCGTGCCGGCACTGGAGACGGCGGGCATCAAGCGCTTCATCAACGGGCCGGA
>DATHQQ010000588.1:0-4240 GCA_035482595.1 Verrucomicrobiia bacterium | reverse complement strand
TGCCGCAGCAATGCCAGCAGCGCCATGGTCAGGCCCCCTCGGCCCCGGCTACGGCCAAGGCTTCGGCGCAGGCCTCGACAAGGGCCCGGTCGAGAATCCCGGCTGCGGCGGCGATGTCGTGGTGTCGGCCCACATTCTCGCGGGCGGCGGCGGCCATGGCGGCACGGCGGGCCGGCGCCTCGATCAAGGCGCGGGTGGCCGCGGCGAAGGCGCCGGCATCGCCGGGCGGGGTCAGCAGGCCGGTGATCCCGTCGGCGACGATCGAGGGCACGCCGCCCACGGCCCCGGCCACGACGGGCAGGCCGGCGGCCTGGGCCTCCAGCAGGGCCATCCCATAGGCCTCGTTGACGGCGGGCCAGAGGCAGAGATCGGCGGCGGCATGGCAGGCGGCGACGGCCCCCTCCTCGAGGCGGCCCAGATAGCGGAGCCGGTCGGCGCCGAGAGGGGCTAGCGCTGCCTCGACCTCGGACCGCGCCGGACCATCGCCGACCAGGAGAAGCTGCCAGGGAAGATCGAGAAGCGCCGCCAGGGCCTGGCCCAGGATCCGATAGGAGGCGAGCTTGTCGCCGGGGCGCATCATGGCAACGGTCAGCAGCCAGGGTTTGCCGGCATCCAGCCCGTGGCGCTCGGCCATCGTCCTGCGCGCCGCAGCCCGGCTTCCTGCCAGGCGGCTGAAACCCGCCAGATCGAGGAAGGCCGGCAGCTCGACCAGGTGATGGGGCGGGGCCACCAGAGGTTCCAGCCCTTCCCGGTCCGCCGGGTTGATGACGAAGACCCGCGCGGCCGCCCGCAGCGCCGCAGCCGTGGCGTCATGGCCCAAAGCATGGGGGCCGCCAGCGCGTTTGCCGGCGACGGAGGCCTCGGCGACCAGATAGGGGATGGCAAGCGCCCGGGCGAGATCGGGCCCCAGCCAGTCCGGCGCCTTGTAATAGAGGTGATAGGTGAACCAGGCGGCCGGCCGGTCGGCGGGCGCGCGGGCGGCGTAGAGGGCCAGCAGGCGCTCGTGCTCGGCGGCGGCCGCCACGACGACCTCCTTCTGCTGCGCGCCCTCGCGCCTGCGGCTGGCGAGACGGCTGGCGATCTCGACCTGATGTCCCGCCTGCTCCCAGGCCTGGATCAGGAGCTGGGCCATGCGCCGGTCGCCGGAGGGCACCGGATGATCGGGCGGCTTCAGCGGGGCGTAGAAGGCTAGGCGCATGCGCAGGACGGGACCGGGTCCGGGATAGAGGCCTGGCGGAACTTGGCGGTGAGCTGGGCGATGCCCGGGGCAAAGCCGAAGTCGCTGGCGATCCGGGCCTGGCCGGCGGCCCCCAGCCGGGCGCGCAAGGCCGGGTCGCCGATCAGCCGGCCGATCGCCGCGGCCAGCGCGGCGGGGTCGCTCGCCGGAACCAGGAGGCCCGTCTCGCCCTCGATGAGCAGCTCCTCGATGGCGCCGGCCCGGGTGGCGACGCTGGCGAGCCCCTGGCTTGCGGCTTCCATCAGCACATTGGGCAGGCCATCGCGGTCGCCGTCCCGGGCGATCCGGCTGGCGAGCGCGAAGAGATCGGCGCCGCGCAGGGCCGCCAGGATCTCGGCCTGGCTCTGCGGCCCCCGCCAGGTGATCCGCGGGGTGAGGCCCAGGCTCTCGGCCTGGGCCTTGAGGGCGGGCAGCAGCGGGCCGCCGCCGATATGGACGAAGCGCCAGGCGAGATCCGGCGGCAGCAGGGCAAGTGCTGCGAGGAGATCGTCGAAGCCCTTCTTCTCCACCGCCCGCCCGATGGAGAGGATGATGAGCGGATCCTCGGGCGCGCGCCCGTCGCGGGGCGGGCGCGGGGCGGTCGGGGCGGCAAAGCGGGCGAGGTCGAGGCCGTGGCGGACCAGGGTCACTTTACGGGCGTCGGCGGCGAGCGATGTCAGATGGGCCGCCCCGGCCGCGGTGCAGGTGACCAGCCAGTCGCAGGCGGCGAGCTTCTCGCGCTTCTCCCAATCGGGCATCGTCCATATGTCCTTGGCATGGGCCGAAACGCTCCAGGGCTTGCCCGTCATCAGCGCGGCATAGCGGGCGACGGAGGCGGGGGTATGGAGGAAATGGGCGTGCAGACGCGCAACGCCCGCCGGCAGCTCCGCCGCCAGCACCAGCGCCTGGCCGAAGCGCCGACCGCGGTTCGCCGTGCGGTCGCGTCGGAGATCGGCGAGCCAGGCTCGCAGCGCCGTACGATAGCCCGGCAGGCGCCGGGCCCGCCACCAGCCGGCCAGCACCCGGCCCGGCTCGCGATAGAGATATTCCGGCAGATATGACACGGGCGCGCGGATCTCGGCGGTGATGGGATGGGTCTTGCGGTCGGTGGGATGGCGCAGCGACACGATCCGGATCGCGACTCCGGCTTCCTCCAGCCCGCGGATCTCCTGGGCGATGAAGGTCTCCGACAGCCGCGGATAGCCCTTCAGCAGGAAGACGACCTCGCCGGGGGTGGCCGGAGTGTATGCCGATTCGTTCACGCGCGTGACGCGATGTCCGAGGCTTTGCTCCTCGCTCGTCCCCCTTCAGCCGCTGCTTTCTTCTCCCTCCCCCTGCGGGCCGTCAGGCCCGCGCTTTGAGGGGGGAGGGGACACAAAGGAAAGCCGGCTCGGCTCATCTACGTACCCGAGCGCTTTCGCGGGAATGACGACAGTGAAATGGCATCACGTCGAGAGACTAGCGGCGGGCGCGGCGGCGGGCCACGGTGAGCTGCGGCCGGCGGCCGCGGGCGAGCCATTTGTTCACCAGCCGCTCGACATTGAGCTGGCCGTCCAGCAGCCCGGGCACGACGACCTGTGAGGGAAGCTGCTGCTGCGGCAGATGGCGTAGCGCCGTCGCCATCGTCTTGGGGTCTTTGAGCTCGTCCTCCACCAGCACGCGGCAGAGGCCGAGCTCCTGGCCGCGGGCGGCGCGGATATATTGCTCCATGCGCGGCTTGGTGCGCGGAATGATGAGGGCCCGCTTGTCGAAGGAGAGGATCTCGCAGAAGGTGTTGTAGCCGCCCATGGCAACGACCCCCACCGCGCGGTCGATCAGCGTCTCGAGCTGGGCATCGAAGGTGATGGCCTCGACCTTCTTCAGCTTGGCGGCGCGGTTGAGGAACTCAACCTGGCGGTCCGACTGCATAAAGGGCCCCAGCACGAGCAGCGCCGGCAGCGGCATCGCCTTGTCATGTTCATAGGCCCGCAGCACCCAGTCGATGATACCTTCTCCGTCGCCCCCGCCGCCGGTCGTCACCAGGATGTAGGGCCCGCTGATCTTCTTTAGCGGCGTCGGCGGCAGCGGGGTATGGGGCAGCGTGCGGCGCAGATAGCCGGTATAGGTCATGCGCTTGCGCACCGATTTCGGCAGCTCTACCCCTTCCAGCGGATCGCAGATCTGCGGCAGGCCATAAACCCAGATGTCGTCGTAGAGATCGCGCAGCGCCGGTACGACGTTCTTGCGCTCCCATTCCGGGGCCAGCAGGTCGGGATCGTCCATGACGTCGCGCAAGCCCAGGATCAGCGGCACGCCGCGATCCTTCAGCATCCAGAGCGTGTTCTCGATCTCCCCGCGCAGGCCCAGCGGCTCCTTGTCGACGATGAAGATGTCGGGATTAAAGATGTCCGCGGTGTGATGCATGATCGAGCTGCGGATCTGCAGCGTCTGATCGATGTCGATATGGAGATTGAGGGAGGTGTAGTCGCCGTTGCGCAGCTTGATGACCCCGGGCACGCGCACGAAATCCACCCGGGCGCGGAAGTCGAAGCTGCCGATGATCGGCGAGCCCGACATGATCAGGACGGACAGCTCCTTGTCCTCCTGCACCAGGGCGTGAGCGATGGAGCGGCAGCGCCTGAGATGCCCGAGACCGAAGGTGTCGTGGCTGTAGATCAGTATCCGGGCATCCCTCATGCCGGCTTCTCCGCAGCGCTCCGCCTGTCCCCGATATCCATTTTTCGAGGCGGGACTATGCCATGGGCGCCCGGCGGGCGGATAGAGAAGATTCCATGGCATCCCAAGCGTCCCGATAAACCCGCCGGAAGGGCGTGACGTTCCCCCCATGGTCGTTCCGTCCGCCGCTGAGATAAGCTAGTGTAACCCCCAAAGCCCTTGGGAACCGGGGCCGGTAGAGGCGATGGAACGCAATCTTTTCAAATACATACTGAAGCACAGCATGCGCGATCAGGTGTTGATCCTGATCGTGGTCGCGGTCTCGCTCGCCTTCTATTACGTGTCGCTGGATCTGCCGAAGACGATCGT
>DATHQQ010000587.1:0-16057 GCA_035482595.1 Verrucomicrobiia bacterium | reverse complement strand
CGCGCTGCACGGCCTCGACAAGGTCGCCTATGTGCGCTTTGCCTCGGTCTATCGCAATTTCCGCGAGGCCAAGGATTTCGAGGAATTCGTGGGCAAGATCGGTGGCGATCGCGACAACGACTGAGCCGCCGCCCGACGATGCGGGGCATATGCGGGCCGCTCTCGCTTTGGCACGCCGCGGCCTCGGCCGTACCTGGCCCAATCCCGCCGTCGGCTGCGTCCTGGTGCGCGGGGGCCGGGTCGTGGGCCGCGGCTGGACCCAGCCCGGCGGGCGACCCCATGCCGAGACCGAGGCGCTTGCCCGCGCCGGCGAGGCGGCGCGGGGGGCCACCGCCTATGTCACGCTCGAGCCCTGCAGCCACTACGGCCAGACCCCGCCCTGTGCCGATGCCCTGACTGCCGCCGGGGTCAGCCGCGCCGTCGTCGCCATGGAGGATCCCGATCCCCGGGTCAGCGGCCAGGGGATCGACCGGCTGCAGCGGGGCGGGGTGGCCGTCGCCCTCGGCCTCGGCGAGAGCGAGGCGGCGGAGATCAATGCCGGCTTCTTCCTGCGCCTCCGGGAGAACCGCCCGCTGGTGACGCTGAAGCTGGCCATGACCCTGGACGGGCGAATCGCGACCCGTACCGGCGAGAGCCGCTGGATCACGGGTGAGCCGGCCCGGGCGCGGGCCCATCTGCTGCGGGCCCAGCATGATGCCGTCATGGTGGGCAGCGGCACGGTGCTGGCCGATGATCCCCTGCTGAATGTCCGCCTGCCCGGGCTGGAGCGCCATTCGCCGCTGCGCCTGGTGCTGGACGGACGCATGCGGCTGCCGCTGACTTCCGCCCTCGTCGTCGGCGCCCGCCAGACGCCCACCTGGCTCGTGACCCTGGAGGGGGGCGACCGCCGCCGGCGTCGGGCGTTTCAGGATTCCGGCGTCGAGGTGATCGAGGTCGCGGCGGGGGAGGAGGGGGCGATCGACCTCAAGCCCATGCTGCAGCATCTGGCGGAACGTGGGCTGACTCGGATTCTGGCCGAAGGCGGAGCGCGGCTGGCCGCCGCCTTGCTGCGCGAGCATCTGGCCGACCGGCTGGCCATCTTCCGCGCCCCCAGCATTATCGGGGGCGACGGACTGCCGGCCGCCGAAGGCTTCGGCCTCGACCGCTTGGCCGGGCTGCCCCAGTTCCAGCCCGAGGAGACCGTCTGGCTCGGCGCCGACCGTCTGGAGACCTACCGGCGCACGCATTAGCGCGAAGGTCGAACGCTGGCCGTTTGACAAATACGCTTTTTACGTATATACTGTAGGTTTAAAGTTCGCACGGACGAATGCCTGCAGATTCCCTGCAGAAACAGGTCGGGCCGCCGGGAAAGCCGAAAGCCGCTTTCTTGGGGATGACGAAAAAGAAGGATGCAATAGAAGCACTTCCCCCCTGCGTCCGCGCGGGCGTGTCGCATGTTCCGCCCCATCGGAACATGCGCTAGCTTACGGCCATGTTCACCGGAATCATCACCGACCTCGGCCGGGTCCGCAGTATTGCGCCCGGCGGCGTTACCCGGATCGTGCTCGAGACGAGCTACGATACGGCCGGCATCGCGCCCGGCGCCTCCATTGCCTGCAACGGCGCCTGCCTCTCGGTCGTCGACAAGGGGCCGGGCTGGTTCGCTGTCGACGCCTCGGCGGAGACCCTGGCCCGGACGACCCTCGGGAGATGGCAACCCGGAACGCCGGTCAATCTGGAACGGCCGTTGAAGCTGGGGGACGAGCTTGGCGGCCATCTGGTCTCGGGCCATGTCGACGGACTGGCCGAGATCATCGACCGGCGGCCTGACGGCGACAGCCTGCGCTTCGAGATCCGCGTGCCGCAGGCGCTCGAGCGCTTCATCGCGCCCAAGGGCTCCGTCACCCTCGATGGCGTCTCCCTCACCGTCAATGAGGTCGACGGCGCGCGCTTCGGCGTCAACGTCATCCCGGTGACCCAGCGCGAGACGAATTTCGGGCGCCTCGCGCCGGCGGCGCGCGTCAACCTGGAAATCGACTTGTTGGCGCGCTACCTTGCGCGCCTCATGGATCGGACCCCCGCATGACCAGGCCGCAGCCGGAGCCCTGGCGCCTGACCTTCTCGGAGCTGGTCTCCCCGCCCGCAGACCTCATCGAGGAGGCGCGCAACGGACGGATGTTCGTGCTGGTCGACGACGAGGACCGCGAGAACGAGGGCGATCTCGTCATTCCGGCCCAGATGGCCACGCCCGAAGCGATCAATTTCATGGCCAAGCATGGCCGCGGTCTGATCTGCCTCGCCCTGACCGGGGACCGAGTGCAGGAACTCGGCCTGCCGCTGATGTCCTCGAACAATGAATCGCGCCTGCGCACCGCCTTCACCGTCTCCATCGAGGCCCGCGAGGGCATCACCACGGGCATCTCCGCCTCCGACCGGGCGCGCACCATTGCGGTCGCCATCGATCCCAGCAAGGGCCGGGGCGATATCGTGAGCCCGGGCCACGTCTTCCCGCTGGTGGCGCGCAGCGGCGGGGTGCTGGTGCGCACCGGCCATACCGAGGCGGCGGTCGATCTGGCCCGGCTGGCGGGGCTGAACCCCGCGGGCGTGATCTGCGAGATCATGAACGACGACGGCACCATGGCCCGGCGCGACGATCTGATCGCCTTCGCCCAGCGGCACGGGCTCAAGATCGGGACCATCGCCGATCTGATCGCCTATCGCCGGCGCCACGACCGCATCGTCGAGCGCGCGATGGAAGGCGATTTCGAAAGCCGTTGGGGCGGCAAGTTCCGCATGCATGTCTATGTCAACCAGGTCGCCTATGCCGAGCATATCGCGCTGGTGAAGGGCGATGTGACCACGCCCGGGCCGGTGCTGGTTCGCATGCATGCCCTCAACGTCATGGACGACGTGCTGGCCGACCGCAGCAGCGGGCGCGGGGGCGAGCTGCAATCGGCGATGCGCATGATCGGAGAGACGGGGCGGGGCGTGGTGGTGCTGATCCGCGAACCTCTGCCCACGAGCCTCTCCGATCGCGTGCGCGCGCGCGTGGCCGGCGGCACGCCGCCCACGGACCAGCTGCGCGACTATGGCGTCGGCGCCCAAATCCTGCTCGATCTCGGCGTGCGCGAGATGATCCTGCTCTCCAACCACCGAAAGAACATCGTCGGCCTGGACGGCTATGGTCTCAGCATCGCGGGGCAGCAGCCGATCGCCCATGAGGGTGACGGCGAATGAGCGCCGCCGCAGAAGTTCCGCCGCCGCATATCCTCATCGTCGAGGCCCGCTTCTATGCCGATATCGCCGATGAGATGCTGAAGGGCGCGGTCCGAACCCTGGAGGGCGTGGGCGCCAGCTACGAGCGCCTGTCGGTGCCTGGCGCCTTCGAGATCCCCGCCGCCATCGCCATGGCGATCGAGGCGCAGCGGGCGACGCTCAGCCGCCGTGCCTTCGACGGATTCATCGCGCTGGGCTGCGTCATCCGCGGCGAGACGACCCACTACGACTATGTCTGCGGCGAGAGCGCCCGCGGCCTCATGGATCTTTCCTGCCGGCACAAGATCGCGCTCGGCTACGGCATCCTGACCGTGGAGAACGGCAAGCAGGCCTGGGCCCGCGCCCGCATCACGGAGAAGAACAAGGGCGGCGATGCCGCCCTTGCCTGCCTGGCGATGATCAAGGCGAAGCGCGACTTCGGACTGCCGGCCCGCTGATGGGCAAGCGGCCCCCGCCCGGCAAGGGACGCAGCACGGCCCGTCTGGCGGCGGTGCAGGCGCTCTATCAGATCGAGCTTTCCGAGGCCGAGGCCGATCAGGTGATCGCCGAATTCACCGGCCATCGCCTGGGCGAGAGCATCGAGGGCGAGAAGCTGGCCAAGCCGGATGCGGCGCTCTTCGCCGAGCTGGTGCGCGCCGTCGTCCTCAACCGGCGCGACCTCGACGACATGATCGCCGCCGTGCTGACGGAGGATTGGACCATCGAGCGGCTGGAGATCCTGCTCCGCTGCCTGCTGCGCGCCGGCGCCCATGAGCTGGCCGACCGTCCCGATGTCCCGGCCCGCGTCGTGATCAGCGAATACGTCGATCTGGCCGATGCCTTCTACGGCGAGAAGGAGACGGGGCTGGTCAATGGCGTGCTCGACCGCCTCGCCCGCGAGCTTCGCCCCGCCGAGCTTGCGGTGCCAAATGGATCAGGCCCCAATGGATCAACGAAAACGGGACCCAGCTCGGCGACCGGGTGAGTTCGAGCTCATCGCCCGCTGCTTCCGGCCGCTGGCCGCCGGGCGGGAAGGAGCGCTCGGGCTCACCGACGACGCGGCGCTGATCGATATCCCGGCGGGACGCCGGCTGGTGGTCACCGCCGATGCGCTCGTCGCCGGCGTTCATTTTTTTCCCGATGATCCGCCAGACCTGATTGCCCGCAAGATGCTGCGGGTCAATCTCTCCGATCTCGCGGCCATGGGCGCCACGCCGCTGGCCTATGTCATGACCTGCTGCTTTCCCGCCACCATCGATGAAACATGGCTCGCCGGCTTCGCTGAGGGCCTGGCGCAGGATCAGCGGGAATTCGAGATCGCCCTGATGGGCGGCGACACCACGGCGACGCCCGGCCCCCTCACATTGTCGCTGACCGCCATGGGCAGCGTGGCGACGGGCCAGGAGCTGCGTCGCTCCACCGCCAGGCCGGGCGATCTCGTCGCCGTCAGCGGGAGCATCGGCGATGCCGCGCTGGGGCTTGCCGTGCTGCGCGGCCGCATTCCGAAGGGCGAGGGGACGGAGGCCCTCATTTCGCGCTACCACCTGCCGCAGCCCCGCATCGCCCTCGGCCAGCGCCTCGCGGGGCGCGCCACAGCCTGCATGGACATCTCCGACGGCCTCGCCGGCGACCTCGCCCATATCTGCGAAGCCTCGCGCCTGGGCGCGGTGATCGAGGCGGCACGCGTTCCTTTGTCAGCGCAGGCCCGAGCGATTGTCGCCCGCGACCCGAAATGGCTCACCACCGTGCTGACCGGCGGCGACGATTACGAGCTCCTGTTCACCTTGCCGCCGGCGCGCGAGAGCGAGCTGGCGGGCCTGCCGGTCACGGTGATCGGACGGATGGAAGCAGGGAGCGGCGTCAAGGTCGTGGACAGCACCGGCAATCCTCTTGCCTTGGGGGTCGGCGGCTATCGGCATTTTTGAGTACTGCCCCCGCCAATTCGCCCCCGCCCCCTTGATGGGGGCGGGCTGGGGTGGGGGTGACGGCGCTTGCCTGACGCCTTGCCCCCTAAACCGGCTCGGCCTCGATCGTCATCGTGTCGAGGGTGAAGCTGCCGTCAGGCTGGATGTCGAAATGGGCGACCACCTCCGACGACATGCGCGCCTGCAAAGATCGGATCGCCTGGACATGGATCTCCGGCGTGCGCATGCGCTTGACCCAGGCGGCGAAGTCCAGGGGCAGGCGGCGCAGCGTCACCTCGCCCGGCCGGAATCCGGCCACTTGCAGCGCCTGCTCCCATTCGGCCCGGCTGTAGTTGCGTACATGAGAGGGATCGCGCAGCAGCTCGATCGATTGCAGGAAGGTATCGAGCAGCGGGGCGCCGGGCGTGACGGCATCGATGAAGACGGCCCGGCCGCCGGGCTTCAGCACACGGCGCGCTTCTCGCAGGCCCTGGACGAAATCATGCCAATGATGGGTCGAGTAGCGGCTCAGCACGAGATCGAAGCCGGCGGCGGGGAAGGGGATGGCTTCAGCGGCTCCGGCTTGGGTCGCGATATTGGCAAGGCCGCGCTCCGCGGCGGTCGCCCGCACCGCGGCCAGCATCTCCGCCGAGAGATCATAGGCGACCACCTCGCGGACATGGGGCGCCACCCGATAGCTCACATGGCCGCCGCCGCAGCCGAGATCGAGCACCCGGGAATGGTCCTGTCCACGGACGAGGGTCTCGATCTGGTCCAGATCGGCGCCGCCCGCATGCACGGCGCTGGTCACATAGGCTTTGGCCCGGGGTCCGAACTGATCCGTCACCAGGGCTTCCTGAGTTTTGCCGGCCATCGATCGTCTCCTCCGGGGAATGCAATACCGCCCTGATAGCGGGGAAGCTACACTGGTACCAGATAGGTATTTATCCTGGTATAAACATTGCCATGGTGAGCCTGCCGGCGACCGACCGGCGGAGCGCCTTGGGCGATTTCCTTCAGGCCCACCGCGCCCGCCTCAACCCCGCCGCCCTCGGCTTTGCGGGCGGCACGCGCCGGCGCACACCCGGCCTCCGACGCGAGGAGATCGCTCAGCTCGCGGGCCTCAGCGTCACCTGGTACACATGGATCGAGCAGGGGCGCGAGGTCTCCGTCTCGCCGGCGGCCCTCGCGCGCCTCGCCAAAACCCTGCAGCTCTCGCCGGCCGAGCGCATCTATCTCTTCGATCTCGCCGGCAAGCGCGACCCTGCGGCGCGGGCGACCGAGACCCCGAGCGAGGCGCCCGCGACCTTGGCCGCCGCCGTCCGATCCATCGCGGTGCCGGCCTATGTGCTGGACCGGCATTGGAACGCGCTCGCCTGGAATGCGCCCGCCAGCCGCCTCTTCATCGGCTGGCTCGACCGGCCCAAGGAAAAGGCCCGGGATCGCAATCTGCTGCGCTTCATCTTTCTCGAGCCCGCCGCGCGGCGGCTGATCCGAGGCTTCGAGGAGCGCGCGCGGCGCGTCCTGGCCGAGTTCCGGGCTGAATGCGGCGCCTTTCCGGAAGATCCCGGCATGCCGGCCTTGGCCGAGACGCTACGCGACAAGAGCAGCCTCTTCGCCCGCTTCTGGGAGGAGCATGCGGTGCTCGGACGGGAAGGGGGCTTGCGTCATTTCAACCATCCCCGGGATGGCCTGCTGGCCTATGAGCAGATCGCCTTTGCCCTCGCCGGGTGGCCCGATTTCAAGCTCGTGATACTGCTGCCTGCGGCCTCGAAAGCCAAGACCGGCGGCCGGCCCAAGAGAGGCGGCTGAATCCGGAGGCCACGCTTGCGCCGGTGCCGAGATGCCGCCACTTTGGCCCCATGCCGCGCCTTCCCCGGGTCCTGAATCTGCAGCACGCCAATGTGCTGGTCCTGGCGCTCTGCCAGGCGACCGCGGCGACGAGCATTACGGTCATGGCCACGGTCTCGGCTTTGGCCGGGCAGGAGCTCGCGGTCGACAAGGGGCTGGCGACCTTGCCCATCGCTTTGCAGCAGCTGGCGGTGATGCTGACAACCTTTCCCGCCTCCATGCTGATGAAGCGGCTGGGACGCCGGCCGGGCTTCACCATCGGATCCCTGGTCGGCCTCAGCGGCGGGCTGCTGCAGGCCCATGCGGTCCTCGCGGGCGATTTCGCGCTCTTCTGCCTCGGCAATGCGCTGGTGGGAGTCGCCAATGGCTTCACCCTGTTCTATCGCTTCGCCGCCATCGACGCGGCGGATACCGCCTTCAAGAGCAAGGCCATCTCTTTGGTGATGGGCGGCGGCGTCGCGGCGGGCTTCTGCGGCCCGCTGATCGCGCGCTGGTCCCATGACTGGTTCCAGCCGGTGGCCTTCGCCGGCTCCTTCCTCGCCATCGCCTTGCTCCAGGGCTTGGCTGGGCTGCTGGTGCAGTTCATCCGCATCCCGCGCCCGACCCTCGAGGAACGGCGCAGTGCCGGTCGCCCGCTCCCCACCATCATGCGCCAGCCCGTCTTCGTCACCGCCGCGCTCGGCGGCATGATCGGCTATGGCGTCATGTCGCTGGTCATGACCACCACGCCGCTGGCGATGATCGATTGCAGCTACAGTTTCGGCGATGCCGCCTTCGTCATCCAATGGCATGTGCTGGGCATGTTCCTGCCCTCCTTCTTCACCGGCCATCTGGTCGCCCGCTTCGGGGCGCTGCGGATCATGCTCGTCGGGGCGGGGCTCCTGCTCTGCTGCGCCGTCGTCAATCTGAGCGGCGTCGGTCTCTGGCAGTTCTGGGCCGCCCTCGTCCTCTTGGGGATGGGCTGGAACTTTCTCTATATCGGCTCCAGCAGCCTCCTGACCGAGAGCTACCGCCCGGCCGAACGGGCCAAGACCCAGGCCGCCAACGACTTCCTCGTCTTCGGGGTCGTGACCCTGGCCTCCTTCGCCTCCGGCCTGCTGCATCACCTCTATGGCTGGCAGGCGGTCAATGCCGGCGTGCTCCTCCCGGTCGCCCTCCTGGCGAGCACGATCCTCTGGCTCTCCCATCGGCGCCGGCAGGCCATCGCCTGAGCTCGCGCGGCCCGGCTCCTAACGGTTGCGTGGCCCTATCGATTCCCGTATGTTCCCGCGGTTTTTCAAGGGGCCCGGCGCCACAAGAGTGGCGGACTCTCAAGGGGATGAAAGGACGAAGATGATATCGACGATCAATTGGCTCGTGCTTGTTTGCGGCGCGCTGGCGCTCGTCTATGGCGCTATCACCGCCCGAACGGTACTCGCGGCCGACTCCGGCACCGATCAGATGCGGCAGATCGCCGCGGCAATTCAGGAGGGTGCCCGCGCCTATCTCAACCGGCAATATACGACCATCGCCATGGTGGGGATCGTGATCGCCGTGATCCTCGCCTTCACTTTGGGGATGTATGTCGCCATCGGCTTCATCATCGGCTCGGTGCTGAGCGGCGCCGCCGGCTATGTCGGCATGAACGTCTCCGTGCGCGCCAATGTCCGCACCGCCGAGGCCGCCCGCAAGGGCCTGGCGCCGGCGCTGGACATCGCCTTCAAATCCGGGGCGGTGACCGGCATGCTGGTCGTCGGGCTTGGGCTTCTGGGCGTGGCCATCTACTATTTCATCCTGCAGCATCTCGGCCTCGAGCCGCGCCGCATCATCGAGGCGCTGGTGGCGCTGAGCTTCGGCGCCTCGCTGATCTCCATCTTCGCCCGGCTGGGCGGCGGCATCTTCACCAAGGGCGCCGATGTCGGGGCCGATCTGGTGGGCAAGATCGAGGCGGGAATTCCCGAGGATGATCCGCGCAACCCAGCCGTGATCGCCGATAACGTTGGCGACAATGTCGGCGATTGCGCCGGCATGGCTGCCGATCTGTTCGAGACCTATGCCGTCACCACCGTCGCCACCATGCTGCTCGCCCAGATCTTCGTCACCGGCGAGGCCCAGGCGACGGCCATGCTGCTGCCGCTCGCCATCGGCGGCGTCTGCATCATCGGCTCCATCATCGGCACTTATTTCGTGCGTCTCGGCGCCTCCCAGAACATCATGGGCGCGCTCTACAAGGGCCTGGCCGCCGCTGCCGTGATCTCGGCGATCCTCATCGCCGGGCTCATCGCGGAGATGATCGGCTTCGGCGGGCAGCTCATGATCGGCGATCTGCCCGTCAGCGGAACCAACCTCTTCCTCTGCACCCTCGTGGGTCTCGCCGTGACCGGGCTTCTGGTCTGGATCACGGAATACTACACCTCGACGGAGTTCCGCCCGGTCCGCAGCGTCGCCCAGGCCTCGACCACGGGCCATGCGACCAACATCATCCAGGGCCTCGCGGTCTCGATGGAATCCTGCTTCCTGCCGGTGCTGGTGATCTGCGCCGCCATCGTCACGGCCTATAGCCTGGCCGGTCTCTTCGGCATCTCCATCGCGGCCACCACCATGCTGGCGCTGGCCGGCATGGTCGTCGCGCTCGATGCCTATGGCCCGGTGACGGACAACGCCGGCGGCATCGCCGAAATGGCGAATCTGCCCAAGGAGGTCCGCAAGACCACCGACGCCCTCGACGCCGTCGGCAATACGACCAAGGCGGTGACCAAGGGCTATGCCATCGGCTCGGCGGGTCTCGCGGCCCTCGTGCTCTTCGCCGCCTATACCCAGGACCTGCAGCACTACTTCCCGCAGCTGGCGGTCGAGTTCCGGCTCCAGGATCCCTATGTGGTGATCGGACTCTTCATCGGCGGCGCACTGCCTTACATGTTCGGCGCGCTCGGCATGATGGCCGTGGGTCGTGCGGCGGGCTCGGTGGTGGTCGAGGTCCGCCGCCAGTTCAAGGAGATCCCCGGCATCATGGAAGGCACGGCCAAGCCCGACTACAGCCGGGCCGTCGACCTGCTGACCAAATCGGCGATCAAGGAGATGATCCTGCCCTCGCTGCTCCCTGTCCTGGCGCCGATCGTGCTGTTCTTCGTGATCCGCCTGATCGACGGACCGGCCAAGGCCTTCACCGCGCTGGGCGCCATGCTGCTGGGCACCATCGTGACCGGCCTCTTCGTCGCCATCCAGATGACCTCGGGCGGCGGCGCTTGGGACAATGCCAAGAAGTACATCGAGGAAGGCCATCACGGCGGCAAGGGGTCCGACGCCCATAAGGCGGCGGTCACCGGCGATACGGTGGGCGATCCCTACAAGGATACCGCCGGCCCGGCCGTCAACCCGATGATCAAGATCATCAACATCGTGGCCCTGCTGCTGCTGGCAATACTCGCCCACTGATCAGCCGGCTACGGAAGCCTCAGCGTCCCGGCGAGAGATCGCCGGGACGTTTCCATTTAGGGGCCCTTGCCGCTGGCGCCGCTGCTGAAGCGGCCGATGTTGCCCATGATCTGCTGCAGGATGGTCAGCTCCTTGCCCGAGGTTGGGGTGACATTGGGATCGGGGGTGATGGTGCGGGCGTTTTCCAGCCCGTAGATCCGCATGTCGCTGACCAGCCCGGCATTGTCGAAGTTGATCTGCAGCACTTCCTGATCCAGCACTTCCGGGTCGAGGAAGGAAATGGTCTTGGTCCGTTTGCTGATGTAATACCAGATCTTGGCGTTGAAGGTCCCGACGGTCGAGGGTGAGCCGAGGAGTTCGGCCACCTGCCGCCGGTCGTCCACCCCGGGCTGGATCTGCAGGACGGAGTCCGGGTCGGGGAGATTGCCCCGGGTATCGTAGACCGCTTCGCAGCCCCCCAGGAGGACCGCCCCCAGGCTCATCAACGCAAGACCCGCTTTTCTCATCGCCTCTCGCTTGCCGGATGCGGGCGGCCGCCCGGGGGATTGTGTGTACCCGTGGGGCAGCCTACCCCTGGGCCGCTGATCCGCGGCCATTGAAAAGCGTCGCCACCGCGGCCACTCTAATCGCACCGCCGTCCCACGGCTGTCAAGGAAGCCTGCCCACGCCATGCCTGCCTGGAATCCCTTTCGCCTAAAGCCGGTCGTCTCCCCGGCGGGGGAGCTCTATGCCGCCATCGTCGAGCGCTCCCGCGACTCCCGTTTCTATGCGGCGCATGGGGTCCCTGACAGCCTCGACGGGCGCTTCGAGATGCTGGCGCTTCACGTCTATCTCGTGCTCCGCCGCCTGCGGTCCAGCGGACCCGCGGCCGAGCAGGCAGCCCAGGCGCTGGTCGACGTGCTTTTTGCCGATATGGACGCCAATCTGCGCGAGATGGGCGCGGGCGATCTGGGCGTGGGCAAGCGGGTGAAGCGGATGGCGACGGGATTCTACGGAAGGGTCGCCGCCTATGACGAGGGGCAGGCCAAGGGAGATGCCCGTGAGGCGCTGCGGCGCAATCTCTTCGGCACGGTCTCCCCCGCGCCTGCGCAGATCGAGGCCATGGCCGCCTATCTACGCCACGCCGAGGCGGCACTGGCAGGCCAGGAGCTGCCGGAGATTCTCTCCGGCCGGCCCGATTTTGGCCGGCCCGATTTTGGCCAAATCGACGGCGGCGGAGAGAAGACGCCATGAAGGAGCCCGCCGCCGTGACGCCCGAATTCTCCCGTCCATTGCCCGCCGACAGCGTCGGTCCCCAGCCCCTGCTGCGCCGGATCGAGGCCGGCCCGGCGGAGCGCGAAGGCCTGGCACGGCGCTTCGACCTGCTGGCCCTCGACCGCCTGGACGCCTCCCTGGAGCTCAACCGTGAGACGGGCGAAGTGATTCGCCTGCAGGGGCATCTCACCGCCGATGTCGTCCAGAGCTGTGTCGTCACCCTGGGGCCGGTGCCGGCCCATCTCGAGGTCGATTTCGAGATGAGCTTCAGCGCCTCGGCCGTGGAACCGGCGGTAGCCGATCTGGATCCGCTGGCGGAGGAGGGGCCGGAGCCCATCCCCGAGGGGGTTATCGACCTGGGGGAAGCCGTGGCCCAGCACCTCGCCATCGCGCTGAACCCCTATCCGCGGGCCCCCGGGGCCAGTCTGGAGGCCCTGGAGGAGGCCAAGCAGCTTCTGGAGCAGCGAACACGGAACCCTTTCGCGGAACTGGCGTCCCTCAAGAAGAAGGCGGGACCCGGTCGGGAATAAATGGGCCATGGGCTCACCCGCACGTCGGAGTTGCCCGGAACCTCGAACTCGGCTAAACAACGCTCGCCTTCGGTGCCCGGATTGCCGTGTTGCGCCGGGATTGGCTGTGCCTTGAGGGGCACTATTCAAGGAAGACTTACATCATGGCGGTTCCAAAGAAGAAGGTGTCGAAGTCCCGTCGCAACATGCGACGCTCGCACCATGGTCTGGCGTCCATCAAATCGATCGAATGCTCGAATTGTGGCGAACTGAAGCGGCCGCATCACGTGTGCGCCGCTTGCGGCCACTACGACGGTCGGGAGGTTGCGGCCCCTACGGCTGCATAATCCCGTTGTGTCGGTCCCCTCGCGCGGAGGCCAAATCCGGTGAAGGCGGCCAGCCTTAGCATTGCACTCGACGCGATGGGGGGCGATCGGGCCCCCGACATGGTCGTCAAAGGCGCGAATATCGCGCGCCAGCGATTCCCGAATGTGAGCTTCCTCTTCTTCGGCGATGAGCGGCGGATCGCGCCTCTGCTCGACCGCTATGGCGCGTTGCGCAAGGCGAGCGAGATCCGCCACACCGACCGGGTGATCGCAGCCGACGACAAGCCCTCGACCGCGCTTCGCGCCGGCCGCGGCTCGAGCATGCGCCTGGCCATCGACGCGGTGCAGTCGGGCGAGGCGGCGGGGATCGTCTCCGCCGGCAACACCGGCGCGCTGATGGCAATCGCCAAATTCGTCCTGCGCACCTTGCCGGGCATCGACCGCCCGGCGATCGCTTCCTTCTTCCCGACCTTGCGCGGCGAGAGCGTGATGCTCGACCTGGGCGCCAATCTCAGCTGCGATGCCGAGAATCTGGTCCAGTTCGCGGTCATGGGAAACGTCTTCGCCCGCACCGTGCTGGGCACGCTGAAGCCCACCGTCGGCCTGCTCAATGTCGGCTCGGAGGAGGTCAAGGGTCACGAGGCGGTGCGCGAGGCGGCATCGATCCTGAAGGCGACTCCGCTGCCAGGCAGCTTCCACGGCTTCGTCGAGGGCGACGATATCGCGCGCGGCACCGTCGACGTCATCGTCACCGACGGCTTCACCGGCAATGTGGCGCTGAAGACGCTGGAGGGAACGGCCAAGCTCTATGCCGAGTTCCTGCGCCGCAGCTTCAAGAGCTCGATGGTGGCCAGCGCCGGCTATCTTCTGGCCCGGCCGGCGCTGAACGCGCTCAGGGTCCGCACCGACCCGCGCCGCTACAACGGCGCCATCTTCCTCGGCCTCAACGGCGTCGCCGTGAAGAGCCATGGCGGCACCGACGCGCTGGGCTTCGCCAATGCCATCGGCGTGGCCGTCGATATGATCACGCAGAAATCCCTCGAGAAGATCCGCGAGGATTTCGCCAGTTTCGCCGCCGGGACTCTGTCCAGCCCGCAGGTGGTCGCCCTCTAATGATCGTGCGTTCCCAAGTGGTCGGCTGCGGCGCTTATCTGCCGCAGCAGGTGGTGACCAATGCCGAGCTGGCCGGCCGCCTCGAAACCTCGGACGAATGGATCACCCAGCGCACGGGCATCCGGCAGCGCCATATCGCGGCCCCCGGCGAGACGACGTCCGATCTTGCCACCGCCGCGGCGAAGGCCGCGCTCGCCCATGCCGGAATCGGCGCCGAATCCGTCGACCTGATCGTCCTCGCCACCTCGACCCCCGACCATACTTTCCCGGCGACGGCGACCCAGGTCCAGGCGCGCCTCGGCATGAGCCGTGGCGCCGCCTTCGACGTGCAGGCGGTCTGCAGCGGCTTCGTCTATGCCCTCGCCGTGGCGGACAATTTCATCAAGGTGGGCCAGGCGCGCACCGCGCTCGTGATCGGGGCCGAGACCTTCTCACGCATCCTCGATTGGAGCGACCGCGGCACCTGCGTGCTCTTCGGCGACGGCGCCGGCGCCGTGGTGCTGCAGGCGGGGGAGGGCAACGGCAATGCCGCCGACCGGGGCGTGCTGACCACCCACCTCTATTCCGACGGGCAATATTACAAGCTGCTCTACGTCGACGGCGGCCCCTCGGCGACGCAATCGACGGGCCATCTGCGCATGGAGGGCCGCGAGGTCTTCCGCCATGCGGTGGTGAAGATGGGGGAGGCGGTGGACGCCGCCATCGGGGCCATGGGCATCAGCAGCCGCGATCTCGACTGGCTGGTCCCCCACCAGGCCAACCGCCGGATCATCGACAGCATGGGCCAGCGCCTGCATCTGCCGACGGAGAAGGTCATCGTCACCGTCGACCGCCATGCCAATACCTCTGCCGCCTCCATCCCGCTGGCCCTCGACGACGCGGTCCGGGACGGGCGCATCCGGCCCGGCCATATGGTCCTGCTGGAGGCCATGGGCGGCGGCTTTACCTGGGGTTCCGCGCTCGTCCGCTGGTAGCTGCGCCGGCCGGCCTGGCGGGGCAGACCCCATGCCGGGCGAACAAAATCCCCCATCCCTATGTAATTGACTGTTTTCCGACTCGTAATTAGAGTTGTTTCTGAAGAATTTGCAGTGAGCTCGCCATGGCCGAGGATACCATCACCCGCGCCCATCTCGCGGAGGCCGTCTATCAGGAGGTCGGGCTCTCGCGCAACGAATCCGCCGAGCTGGTGGAGGCCGTCCTGAACGAGATGTCGGCGGCGCTCACCCGCAGCGAGACGGTCAAGATCTCCTCCTTCGGCAGTTTCTTCGTGCGGCTGAAGGGCCAGCGGATCGGCCGCAATCCCAAGACCGGGCAGGAGGTGCCGATCAAGCCCCGCCGGGTCCTGGTCTTCCGCGCCTCCCATGTGCTGAAGAATCGCGTCAACGGAGCCGCCTCGTGACCGCTTCCGCGCCCGTCAACAAGCCCAAGCCGGGGCTCGCGGCCCAGGGCGGCCCCCAGGCCCCGGATGTCGCGGCAGGGCGTCCGGCGGCCGGCACGCGCCGGATCGAGAAATCGGCCAGCGCCTTCCGCACCATCAGCGAGGTCGCCGACGAGCTCGAGGTGCCCCAGCATGTGCTGCGCTTCTGGGAGACCAAGTTCCCCCAGGTCCGCCCCCTGAAGCGCGGTGGCGGGCGGCGCTACTATCGGCCCGAGGATGTCGAGCTGCTGCGCCAGATCCGCAGCCTGCTCTATCACGAGGGCTATACGATCAAGGGCGTGCAGCGCCTGATGCGCGAAGGCTCGCTGAAGGAGCGGGTGGACGCGCTGGAAGCCGATACCATCGATCTCAGCCATCTGGGGGCTGCCGAGCGGCGCAAGCGTGAGATCGAATCGGCGATCCTGCAGCTGACCTCGCTGCGCGAGCGGCTGATGGCCTTGCTGGAGCCCTGACGCCACGCATTGCGCGGCGCCGCGGCGGCGGCTATATAGAGCGCGGTCGGCGGTCGCCCCAGGCAAATCCGCCGGCCAGTCTTCAAGCAAGTCTTCCGGTCGGAGCGTGGCGCAGCCTGGTAGCGCACCAGCATGGGGCGCTGGGGGTCGTGGGTTCGAATCCCGCCGCTCCGACCATTTCTTGCTCGCGGCCGACCGCGCCCGAACGCCTCGGGCTACGGCCCCAGATAGACCCCGCAGCCGAAAATATAGCCGTCGTGACGGACGACCCAGCTCGATTTGGGCTCTTCCTTGCCGCTCTGCGGATTGACGCGGCTATAGTCGACCCAGGCACCTTCGGCCGTGGCCCCCGCAAGCAACGCCTTGCCATAGGCGTTGCCGCGGCTGTCCATGAGGGCGGCAACGATCGCGCCAATCCGCCCCCGGTCGAGGCCATGGGCGACGACGCGCGCATCCGGCCCGGTACCTATTACGAAGATATAGAGATCGTCCTGGCGGAAGCCGCTGGCAGCTCCCTCGTCCATGATCTCGAAGGCGGCTTTTCCCTTCGCGTCATAGAGCG
>DATHQQ010000586.1:0-3114 GCA_035482595.1 Verrucomicrobiia bacterium | reverse complement strand
CAATGAGGCACCTGATAGAAGCGGTTGCGCGCCGTCAGCGGCCCGATGCGCACCGGCTCGAACAGGATGTCGTAACGCGGATCGCGCCCCATGCAGCTCCCCCTTTGCTCGAGGGGGAGCATAGAGGCCGGTGCTTGGCTTGCCGAGGCCGCTCAGTTCTCGTTGGCGGCGAAGGGGCGGGGCTTTCCCTCGTCGTCCAGGGCGACGAAGGTGAAATCGGCGGAGGTCACCTTGATCCGGCGGCCCTGGCCGGCACGCAGCACCCAGACTTCGAGATGGAAGCTGGCCGAGCTGCGCTTGATGCGGCCGATATCGGCATAGCAGCAGACGACGTCGCCGACCTTCACGGGAAAATGGAAGGACATGTCGGTGACCGAGGCGGTGACGACCCTTCCATTGGCATGGCGCGCGGCGGTGACCATGCCCGCCTTGTCCATCAGCGACATGATCCAGCCGCCGAAGATATCGCCGCCAGGGTTGGTGTCCGCCGGCATGGCGACGGTCCGCGCGGCGAGCTCGCCTCGGGGGCCCGACAGGCTTTCGACTTCTTCGACCGTATATGGCCACATGGCAAGTCTCCGAATGAACGAAACAAGCCCGTGGCGCCTCCTACCCAGGGTCTATGTTGCGCCGCACACGTCTCGGTTCAAGGCCATTGTGGCGCCTAACAAAATCCTTAATTGCGATGCACAATAAATAAGCAGATTCAAGAGCCTACCTGCCTCCGGGGCGCCGGCCTACAATCCCGCCCGCAAATCTCATGGCAAAGAGGGGGCGGGGATGGACAGGGTCAAGGTGGGCGTCATCGGCGCGGGCTTCCAGGCCGATGTCCATTGCGCCTCCATCCAGATCATGCCGGAGGCGGCCGAGGTCGTGGCGGTCGCCTCGCCGAGCCCCGGCCATGCCCGTGCCCTGGCCGACCGTTATGGCATCGCCCGCAGCTTCCTCGACTATCGGGAGATGCTGAAGGAGCCCGATATCCAGATGATCACCATCGCGCTCCCCAACGATCTCCATGCCCGCGTCACCCAGGACGCCGCCGAGGCGGGCAAGCATATCGTCTGCGAGAAGCCCCTCTGCCTCACCCTCGAGGAGGCCGAGGCAATGATCGATATCTGCCGCCGCAAGGGCGTGCTGCTGATGTATGGCGAGGAGCTGCCCTTCGTCCCCAAATATGTGAAGGCCAAGGAGATGGCGCGCGAGGGCGCCTTCGGGCGTCTCCATCTGGTGAAGCAGAGCGAGCGCCATCCCGGGCCCCATGCCGGCTGGTTCTGGGATATGGAGCGCGCCGGCGGCGGGGCGCTCATGGATATGGGCTGCCACGGCATCGCCTTCTGCTGCTGGTTCGTCGACCGCTCCCCGGTCAAAAGCGTCTATTGCCAGCTCAATACCCAGCTCCATGGCGAGAAGACCCGGGGCGAGGACAACAGCCTCTGCATCCTCGAATTCGAGAACGGCGCCATCGGACTGGTGGAGAACAGCTGGAGCCATCTTTCCGGACTCGACGACCGTATCGAGATCCACGGCTCCGCCGGCCTGACCTATGCCGATCTCAATCGCGGCAATGCGCTGCCGACCTATAGCGAGGCCGGCTATGGCTATGCCGTGGAGAAGGCGCCGAGCACCAAGGGCTGGAGCTATCCCATCTTCGACGAGCATTACAATTTCGGCATGCCGCAGGAGCTGCGCCATTTCGCGCGCTGCGTTCAAGGCAAGGAAGAGCCGCTGCTCACCGGCGAGGACGGAAGGCTGGTGCTGGAGATCATGCTCGCCGCCTATGCCTCGGCGCGGGAGGGCCGCAAGGTGGCACTTCCCTTCCGGCCCTCGGGCGTGCGCCGGCCGATCGATCTGTGGCGGCCGCCGGCGGAGGGGCGAAAAGGATGAAGCCGGCGGGGGAACCGGTTCGCATCTGGTATCAGAGCTTCGTCGATCCCGAGGCGCAGGCGCCCTATATGGAGCGGCTGCGGCACCGGCTTCGTGAGGTGGCGGCCCCTGGTGTCACGGTCGATGTCCATGGCATCAGTCCGGCGGATCGGCATTTCCATGCCATCACCGAATTCCGCTGCGCCGAGCAGACCATCCAGGCGGCGCTGCGGGCCGAGAGGGAGGGCTACGACGCCTTCGTCATCGGCCATTTCCAGGAGCCGGGCCTCATCGAATGCCGCGGCGCCGTCGATATTCCGGTCGTCGCCCTGGGCGAAGCGAGCCTGCTTCAGGCCTGCGCGCTCGGGCGCCGGATCGGGCTCGTCACCATCGACCCCGCTTTTATCCCCTGGCACGAGGCGCAGGTCGCCCATCACGGTTTGCAGCAGCGCGTGGCGGGGATCGCGGCCATCACGGCCGATCTCGCGCGCTTCATGAAGGCCTTCACCGATAGGGCCGAGTATGAGGCGCTGCGCCGCGATTTCGCCGACCAGGTCAAGGATCTGATCGCCCGCGGCGCCGACGTGCTGATCCCCGCCGGCGGCTTGCCGATGCTGCTCTTCTCGGGCGCCCAGCCCTTCCTCATCGGCAAGGTGCCGGTGCTGGAGGGAATCGCCACGGTGCTGAAGACGGCGGAGATGGCGGTGGCGCTCCATCGCCTCACGGGTATTCCCGCCAGCCGCGCCGGTCTCTACGCCAAGGCTTCCGCCGGCGCCATCGAGGATTTTCTCGGGCCGACATCCCTGATCTGAGGATGGGGCATCTCAGCCCGCGGGTTTATCGTCCTTCGTCCGCCCCAGCGTGAACACCGCAATCCCCGCGCTGACGAAGGCCAGCCCCGCCGCGAGCGCCATGGCCCAGCGATAGCCCTCGACGAAGGCGTTATCGATGGCCTCGCTCAGCGCCGCCTGCTGGTCGTCGGAAAGGCCGGGCGGCAGCTCGGCGGCGGCGAGCTTGGCGCGTTCGGGTGCGAGCGCCGTCACGGCGGCGGGGGGCAGCGCCAGATGCGCGAGCGAGCGGTCGAGGGAAACGTCGAACCGTGCCGACAACGCCAGGCCGAAGGCCGCGATGGCCAGGAGCCCGCCGACGCGGGCCACCATGTTGTTGACCGCCGAGGCGATGCCGACATGCTCGGGTCCGGCGGAATTGAGCGCCACCACCGTCACCGGCGCCGCGCAGAGACCCATGCCA
>DATHQQ010000585.1:0-5382 GCA_035482595.1 Verrucomicrobiia bacterium | reverse complement strand
ATCGTACGCAACCAGGGCACGATTTTCCTGGGCGGGCCGCCGCTGGTGAAGGCGGCGACGGGCGAGGAGGTGAGCGCGGAGGACCTGGGTGGCGCCGATGTCCATGCCCGTCGCTCGGGCGTGGTCGATCACTACGCGCAGAACGATGCCCATGCGCTGGCGATCTGCCGCCGCGCGATCGCCCACCTCAACCGGCCGAAGGCCATCTCTCTGGAGATCCGCGAGCCGGCCGAGCCCCGCTTCGACACGGCGGAGCTCGACGGCATCGTCCCGAGCGATGCGAAGAAGCCCTATGACGTGCGCGAGATCATCGCCCGCCTGGTCGATGGCAGCGTCTTCGACGAGTTCAAGCAGCTCTACGGCGCGACGCTGGTCTGCGGCTTCGCCCGGCTCTACGGCTATCCCATCGGCATCATCGCCAATAACGGGATCCTGTTCTCGGAATCGGCCCTCAAAGGCTCGCATTTCATCGAGCTCTGCGCCCAGCGCGGCATCCCACTGATCTTCCTACAGAACATCACCGGCTTCATGGTGGGGCGCAAATACGAGGCCGGCGGCAGCGCCAAGGACGGGGCGAAGATGGTGACAGCCGTTTCCACCGCCCGGGTGCCGAAGCTGACGCTCATCATCGGGGGCAGCTTCGGCGCGGGCAATTACGGCATGTGCGGCCGGGCCTATGGACCGCGCTTCCTCTGGATGTGGCCCAATGCGCGCATCTCGGTCATGGGCGGCGAGCAGGCGGCTTCCGTCCTCGCCCAGGTCAAGAAGGACAATATGAAGACACCCTGGCCGGCGGAAGAGGAGGCGGCCTTCAAGGCGCCGATCCGCGCCCAGTACGAGCGCCAGGGCCATCCCTACTACGCCAGCGCGCGGCTCTGGGACGACGGCATCATCGCGCCTGCCGACAGCCGGCGGGTGCTGGGCCTCGGCCTTTCGGCGGCTCTCAATGCACCCATCGAGGAGACGCGCTTCGGCGTCTTCCGCATGTGAGCCGGGGAGAGTCGTCATGAGCGGCATCGAGATCGAGCGAAGCGGCGCCAAGGCGACACTGTGGCTGGACCGGCCCGAGCGCCACAACGCCTTCGATGATGCGCTGATCGCTGAGCTGAGCGCGGCGCTCGTGGAGCTGGCGGCGGATTCAGCCATCCGCGTCGTGCTCCTGGCCGGTCGCGGCAAGAGCTTCTCCGCCGGCGCCGATCTTGCCTGGATGAAGCGCACGGCCGGCTATACGGCCGCGGAGAACGAGGCCGATGCGCTGAAGATGGCGGAGATGCTGAATCGCCTGGATTCTTTCCCGAAGCCGACCATCGCTCTCGTCCAGGGCGCGGCCATGGGCGGCGGCGTCGGGCTGGTCGCAGCCTGCGACATCGCGATTGCGGCGGAGGATGCGCAATTCGCCTTCTCCGAGGCGCGCCTGGGCCTGACGCCCGCAACCATCAGCCCCTATGTCATCGCGGCCATCGGCCCTCGCGCCGCACGGCGCTATTTCCTCACTGCCGAGCGCTTCGGTGCACAGCAAGCGTTGGATCTGGGGTTGGTCAGCGCGGTCGTTCCCGCGGCGGATCTCGCGGAGGAGGCAAACAAGCTTGCCGATATCCTGTGCCAGAACAGTCCCGGGGCTATGGCCGAGGCCAAGCGGCTGATCGCCGATGTGACCGGGCGCCCGATCGATGCGGCGCTCAGATCCGACACGGCCGGGCGCATCGCCCGCCAGCGCGCAAGCGTGGAGGGCCGTGAGGGCGTGGCGGCCTTCCTCGAAAAGCGCAAGCCGAGCTGGCAAGGCTGATGTTCGCCAAGATCCTCATCGCCAATCGGGGCGAGATCGCCTGCCGCGTCATCCGCACGGCAAGGCGCCTGGGCATCCGCACGGTCGCCGTCTATTCCGAGGCCGATGCCCATGCCTGGCACGTGGAGCTGGCCGATGAGGCGGTGGCCATCGGCCCGCCGGCGGCCCGCGACAGCTATCTGCGGGGTGACAAGATTATCGCCGCCGCCGTGGCGACCGGCGCGCAGGCAATCCATCCCGGCTACGGCTTCCTCTCCGAGAATGCCGATTTTGCCGAGGCATGTGAGGCGGCCGGCCTCGTCTTCATCGGTCCGCCGCCGTCCGCTATGCGCGCCATGGGCTCGAAGAGCGAGGCCAAGGCCCTGATGGAGAAGGCGGGCGTTCCGGTCGTGCCGGGCTATCACGGGGCGGGCCAGGGCGATGACGCGCTGGCGGCAGCGGCCAAGCGCATCGGCTTTCCGGTGCTGCTCAAGGCTTCGGCTGGCGGCGGCGGCAAGGGCATGCGCCGCGTCGACAGCGCGCGCGAGTTCGCCGATGCCTTGGCCTCGGCCCGGCGGGAAGCCACATCCGCCTTCGGCGACGATCGCATGCTGGTGGAGAAATATCTGCTGGGCCCGCGCCATGTGGAACTCCAGGTCTTCGCCGACAGCCAGGGCCATGTGCTGCACCTCTTCGAGCGGGATTGCTCGGTCCAGCGTCGGCATCAAAAGGTGATCGAGGAGGCGCGTGCGCCGGGACTGGCCCCGGATCTCACCGCGCGCATGGGCGAGGCGGCGATCGCGGCGGCGGCCGCCGTCGGTTATGTCGGCGCGGGCACGATCGAATTCATCCTCGACCGCTCGGGCGAGTTCTTCTTCATGGAGATGAACACGCGGCTTCAGGTGGAGCATCCCGTAACCGAGATGATCGCCGGCCTCGATCTCGTCGAATGGCAGCTCCGCGTCGCCTCGGGCGAACCTCTGCCTTCGATCCAGGCCGAGATCACGGCCTGGGGCCATGCCTTCGAGGCACGGATCTATGCCGAGGATCCGGCGCGCGACTTCCTGCCCGCCACCGGTCGTCTCCTGCATTTCGCGCTGCCGGAGCCGGACGGACATGTCAGGATCGACAGCGGCGTCCGGCCGGGCGACGAGATCTCGATTCATTACGATCCCATGCTGGCCAAGCTGATCGTCTGGGACGAGGATCGCGAGCTGGCGCGCCGCCGTCTCGTGGCGGCGCTCGGCCAGGTGGAGATCGTCGGGCTCGCCAACAATGTCGCCTTCCTGAAGGCGCTGGCCGACCATCCGGCCTTTGCCGCCGGGGAAGTCGATACGGGCTTCATCGAACGCCATCACGATGCTCTCTTCGCGCCGGCTGCACCCGATCGGGGGCGGATCTTGGCAGCTGCGGTCGCAAGCCTCCTGCTGGGGCAAGAAGCCGCGGCGCGGGAGGCGGCGGTAGCCTCGGCCGATCCCCATTCGCCCTGGCATGCGATGGATGGGTGGCGTCTCAATCTCGATGCCCGGCAGGTTTTCGGATTCCTGCTGGCTGGCGTCGAGCAGGATGTGACGCTGCAGGACGAGGGCCGGGGGCTCGAGCTGGATTTCGGTGCCGGCCCCAAGTCAGTCGAATTCAGCTCCGGCGCCGAAGGCCGCCTTCGCATCGCCCTCGACGGTTTGCGCTTCGAGACGATGGTGGTGCGCCAGGGACAGAGCCTCACCATATTCTGCGATGGCACGGCCGAGCGGCTGGACCTGATCGATCCGCTGGCCGCGGCAGAGGTGGGGGAGGCGCCCTCGGGCCGGCTGACGGCGCCGATGCCCGGGCGGATCGTCCATCTCCATGTGGAGCAGGGCGCCCGGGTGAAGCGGGGCGACACGCTCCTGGTGCTGGAGGCGATGAAGATGGAGCACAGTATCCTGGCGCCTGCGGACGGCATCGTCGAAAGCCTCGACTATGCCGTGGGCGATCTTGTGGAGGAGGGGGCGGCGCTGCTCTCCTTGGCCATCGAGGGCGCCAAATGAGGAGCCTGCCGGCGCGGGTGCGCATGGTCGAGGTGGGTCCGCGAGATGGGCTGCAGAACGAAGCCGAGATCCTGCCGGCCGCCGTCAAGATCGCCTTGATCGATCGGCTGTCGGCGACGGGCCTCCCGGTGGTGGAGGCCACCAGCTTCGTCTCGGCGAAATGGGTGCCCCAGATGGCCGATGGGGCCGAGGTCATGGCCGGCATCACCCGCCATCCCGGAACCTCCTATCCCGTGCTGGTGCCCAATCTGCGCGGCTTCGAGGCGGCGCGGGCGGCGGGCGCCGAAGAGGTCGCGGTCTTCGCCGCGGCCTCCGAGAGCTTTTCGCAGCGCAACATCAACTGCTCCATCGCCGAGAGCCTGGAGCGCTTCCAACCGGTCATGGGCGCGGCCAAATCGGCCGGCATCAAAGTGCGGGGCTATGTCTCCTGCGTGCTGGGCTGTCCCTATGAGGGGGTGGTGGCGCCGGAGAAGGTGGCGGATGTCGCACGGCGGCTGGCGGAGATGGGCTGCTATGAGGTCTCCCTGGGTGATACCATCGGCACCGGCACCCCGGGCAAGGCGGCGGCGATGATCGAGACGGTCGCCAAATCCCTGTCTCGGGAGCGCCTCGCGGTCCATTTCCACGATACTTATGGCCAGGCGCTCGCCAATATCCTGGCGGCGCTTGAATGCGGCGTCGCGGTGGTGGATAGCTCCGTCGCAGGGCTGGGCGGCTGCCCCTATGCGCCGGGTGCCGGCGGCAATGTGGCGAGCGAGGATGTGCTCTATATGCTCCAGGGGCTGGGCATCGAAACGGGAGTCGCTCTCGATGCTTTGATCGAGGCGGGGCGGTTCATTTCGGACCGTCTGGGACGCTTGCCGGCCTCCAAAGTCTCGCGGGCGCGGTCTGCCGCTGCCGCTCGCGTCGCTGCTCAAGCCTCGTAAGGAAATCATGCTGCACCTGCTCAAACTCTGCGTCGGCTGCGACAGCGTCGAGGATCTGGCCCAATGGCAGCGCAATCGCTCGCCGGTGGAGCATTGGACCCGTAACCACCCGAAACGGGCGGCGGAGATCGTCGCCGGCGGCTCGCTTTATTGGGTGATCAAGGGGCAGGTTCGGGTTCGCCAGCGCATCATGAAGCTGGAGCGGCGGGAGAGGGAGGACGGGGTCTGGTGCGCCCTCGTGCTGGGGCGCCGGCTGACCCGGGTGCGGCCGCGGCTGCATCGGCCTTTCCAGGGCTGGCGCTATCTTGAAAGCGAGGACGCCCCACCCGATCTAGTGAAGGGCCAGCATTCGGACGAACTGCCGGAAAAGCTGGCATCTGAGTTGCGGGCCCTGGGGCTGCTGTAATCCACAGATTTCTGCGGTTTCGCTGACATCCGGAGCGTTTTGCTCTGGACAGTCGGCATGCCAGGGCCTAAATAGTGCCTTCCGCCGTCGTGAGACGGCAGTCGCCCGCTTCGGCGGGCTCGTGCAAAAGTTTTGCACCGCTCTTTTGATTGTCGGCACGCGCCGACGGGGCGCGAAGGGTCACCAAGGCCCCGGTCAGGGCTTGGTGCTTTGCGCGTCCTCGGTCGAAAGAACGTCGCTGTTTGACATTGTTGGTAT
>DATHQQ010000584.1:0-2113 GCA_035482595.1 Verrucomicrobiia bacterium | reverse complement strand
CCCGGGCCGGCCCGGCGCCGGTGAGAACCGCCAGCAGCGCAAAGGCGGGGAGAATTCGTCCAATACCGATCATCGTCTTGCTCCTGGGATATGCCTCAAGCCGGGCGGGGGCGTCGTCATGCGGCAGATCCTGCCGGGCGCCGGGCGCGCGCTTGAAATGATTCGCTACGATGCGTATCTAATTAGGCGCTGCCGCCGCCGGTTCAAGGCGGATAGCCTTGCGGCCCTTGCAGGGCTGGGTATCCGCCAGCGGCGAAAAAGGAAGGAGGGTCAAGGTCATGTCGGCCAGAACGGAGGCAAAACTGCCCGGGCGGCCGCGCTGCGAGGAGACGCGGAGCGCGATCCTGCGCGCCGCCTATGAGCTGCTGGAGTCCGGCGGGCTCGGCGCCTTCACCATGGAGGCCGTCGCCGAACGCTCAGGTGCTGCCAAGACCACGATCTATCGCTGGTGGCCCAACAAGGGGGCGCTGGCCATGGAGAGCCTCCTCGGCATGGCCGAGGCTGAGAGCCCCTTTCCCGAGACGGACTCCGCCCGTGCCGATCTCCAAGCCCATCTCCATCTCTTCGCCAAATCGCTCCGGGGCCGGGCCGGCAAGCTGCTGACGGGAATCGTCGCCGAGGCGCAGAGGGATCCCGCCACCCGCGACGCCTTCATCCGCAGCTACATGGCCCCCCGCCGCCAGGCCGCCCACCGCTTGCTGGAGCGCGGCATGGCCCGCGGCGAGTTCCGGCCCGGACTCGATATCGAGGGCGTCTGCGACGCGCTCTACGGCTTCTTCTATCTGCGCCTGCTCTTCGGCCATGGGCCGATGGACGATGCGGCGGTCGACCAGGCGCTGGACATCGTGCTGCACGGCATTGAGGCGCGGCGGGCGGCCTAGAGCGTTTTCGTCATAGCCGTACTTGTCACGGCCGTCCGGCCGCGGCTAGCAAGCCTCGCTCTCTCTGCCGTCATGGTCGGCGAAGGCCGACCATCCACGAGTTGGCCCGCCTCGGATCGGGTGTTTCGTTACAAATCTCGATCGCGGTGGCTCTCGTCGTCAAGAAATGTTTCACCACGGAGGCACGGAGGTCGCGGAGGTTCTTTCTCCTCCGCGACCTCCGTGCCTCCGTGGTGCATTCTTGACCTGACCATCTCGTAGGATGATCGATACCACAGCCCGGGGCTTACAGACTCGTGGATGGTCGGCCTTCGCCGACCATGACGGCTGAGGGGACGAGGCTTACCGGCTGCATTGCGGCTTTCTCGCCGGAATGACGGAATAGAGAACGAGGCTTTCCGGCTGCGGGCAGACGATGCCGCCGCTACTCCCCCGCCGCCCGCCGCTCGCCCCTCTCCTCGCCGGACCATTCCAGCGACTGCTCGACCATCTCGGGATGCTCAGGGATGCTCGCGAGCACGACGGGCTTGAACTGCGCATCGCGGCCGCTGCGGGCCCTGTGGTCGGCGGTGATGCGCTCGAGCCAGCCCTGCTGCATGACGCAGAGACGCGGCGGGTTCAGCAACTGCTCCTTCCGGAACATCGTGTAGTACTCGTTCGCCTGCCCCAGCGCCCGGTCGAAGGCGGCGAGCAGCCGGCGAAGCTGGCCGGGCGCCAGCGTCTCGCTGGGCTCGATATGCAGCGCATAGCGCCGCCGGTCGAGCTCGGCGACGACCTGGAAATGTCGCAGCTTGCCACCGGTCTCCGGCGCCAGTGCGGCCAGCGTCGTCATGACATGCTCGATCGTTACCCTTTCGCCCTGCATGTCCTGCACATGGTTGCCCTTGTAGAGGAAGCGCAGGAGCGGGGTCGCCTGCCGATGGCCGGCGACATGGACGACATCGTTCATCGCATAGCGGTAGAGCCCGCCGGTGGTGGTGACCACGACATGATAGTTCCGGCCGGCTTCCAGCTCATGGGCCAGGAGTGCTCGCGCGTCGGGCTTGGCGAAATCGCGCTCCGCCAGGAACTCGAAGAAGACCGCATGGAGTGCGGGCAGTCCATCCACGGAATCATTCGCCTGCGGCACGGTGAAGATGCCCTCGCTCGCCATATAGCCGGCGTCGCGGATGGGCATGCCCTCGGCGCACCATTCGCGCAGGCGCGGCGCGAAATGTCCCATCGAGCCGCCG
>DATHQQ010000583.1:0-2465 GCA_035482595.1 Verrucomicrobiia bacterium | reverse complement strand
CATCGTCTTCATGATCATGTCGGGCCTCACCCCTTCCACCCACCAGCCCTCCTGGCTGAAGTTTCTCGCGGTAGTGATCTCGGTGATCTTGGCGACGCTCTCCTGGCGCTATGTCGAGACACCCTTCCGCAGCGGCCCGCGGCGACCCTCGCGCCGCAAGCTCTTCACCTTGGCCGGCGCCGCCTCGGCAGCGCTGGCGCTGCTCGGCCTTACGGGGACGCTCTCCCAGGGCCTCCCCGGGCGGTTTCCCGCCCATAGCGCGGCCCTCGCCCGCTATCTCGACTACGACTGGGCGAGCAAGGGCTATTTCCGCCGGGGGAGCTGCTTTCTCGACACGGGGCTCGCCTTCCAGCCCTTCCTCGCCAGCGGCTGCATCCGCGAGGACGGCAAGCGGCCGAGCGACCTCATCCTCGGCGACAGCCACGCGGCCCATCTGTGGTACGGCCTGTCGCGGGTATTCCCCGGGATCAATTTCCTCCAGGCGACCTCGCCCCTCTGCAAGCCCATCCTGACGCAGCCGCCAGGGGCCACGCCGGTCTGCAGGCGGGTGATCAGCTATGTCTTCGAGGATTTCCTGCTCCATCACAGGATCGACAGGCTGATATTGGCGGGGGCCTGGAGCCTCTACGATCTGGCGCCTTTGGCCGAGACCCTGGATTGGGCGCGAGCCCATGGCATCAAGACCGTTCTGGTCGGGCCCATCGTCGTCTATGACGACATGCTGCCCCGACTCCTCGTCCTATCCATCCGGGACAACGATCCCGGCCTCGTCGATCGCCATCGCTCCGATCTCGCCGCACTGGACGAGGCGATGCGGCAATTGGCGGCGAAGAAGGGCGCGGCCTATATCTCTCTGGTCCAGGCGATCTGCGGCCAGGGCTCCTGCGCCACCCTGGCCGCTCCCGACATTCCCCTGCAATTCGACATCGCCCATCTGACGCCCGAGGGCTCGATCTGGCTCGCGCGACGGCTGGGTGAGATGAAGGCGCTGCCGTGATTCGTCTCTCCACCGCTTTAAAGCGCGGGAGAGG
Source organism: Verrucomicrobiia bacterium (assembly GCA_035482595.1). GTDB lineage: Bacteria > Pseudomonadota > Alphaproteobacteria > Dongiales > Dongiaceae > DASXQK01. Next base: position 1,434 of record DATHQQ010000583.1, on the reverse strand, counting down.
GCGTTATGCGGACAGCCGTCGCCAGGCCTCCGGCAGCAAGCGCGCCAGGCGATCGGCCCAGGCGCGCTGGCCCGCCGGGTCGGCGATGAGATCCTGGCGGATCTCGATCTCCACATGGGGAATGGCCCGGCGCTCGCCATGGACGGGAATGGTGAAGTCGGTGAGATCGCCCACGGCATAGGGCTCGTTGTCGCCGACGGTGAGATCGCCTTCGGCCTCCAGCAGCGCCTTCAGCGCATGGGCGAAGCGGGCATCGCGGTTGTAGAGCACGCCGACCTGCCAGGGCCGCGCGACACCCTTGAAGACCGGGGTGAAGCTGTGCATGGCGATCAGCACCGTGGGCCGCCCCGCGGCCTGGCGTCGGTCGAGCTCGGCCTCGATGCGCTGGTGATAGGGCTCGAGGATTTCACGCACCCGGGCGGCGCGCTCGGCCGGGCTCAGATCGCGATTGCCGGGAATCTCCGTGAGCTCGCTGAGGGTCACGATCGAGCTCTCGACCGAGGGATCGCGGTTGCTGTCGATCACGAGGCGCGAATAGATCTGGGAGATGGCGAAGGCGTCCAGCGCATCGCCCAGGAGGCGGGTGACGGCGGCGGCCCCGATATCCCAGGCGATATGGCGCTCGAACTCGGCGGCCGGCAGGCCGAGATCGCCCAGCTTTCGCGGCAGGTGCCGGCCGCCGTGATCGCAAGTGAGGAAAAAGGGTGAGGCACCGTGTTCATGCTCGATGGCGAAGGGTGCCGGCTCATCCTCGGCCAGGAGCCGGTAGGTCGGGGTCTTCATCGCAGCCTGTCCCTCAATAGGTGAGCGCGTAGCGGGCGCATTGCGCCGCCGGATCGAGCCCCTCCAGGGAGCGGATCTCGGCCCGTTTATGGCGCAGATAGGCATCGAGGAAGACCGGCCCGAACCAGGACCGAGCCTCGGGCGTCGCCTCCAGCAGATCGAGCGCTTCGGCCAGCGAATGCGGCAGGGGCCGGATGCCGGCTGCCTCGCGCTCCGCCTCGCTCATGCGGGCGACATCGCGGGGTGCGGGCAGCTCGAGCTTGCGGCGGATGCCCTCGAGGCCGGCATGGACGACGGCGCCCAGGGCCAGATAGGGGCTGGCCGCCGCATCGGCGGCGCGGTACTCGACATTGAATTGGCGATCCGGATCGCTGCCGGGAATCGTCAGCACCGGACAGATGCGCAAGGAGGCCTCGCGGTCGCGATCGGCGATATAGGCGTAGGTGGGCGCCCAGCGATTGGGCGTCAGGCGGATATAGGAGACGGTGGAGGGCGCGGTCACGGCGCAGAGCGCGGGCAGATGCTTCAGCACCCCGGCCATGAAGGCGCGGGCCGGCGCTGCCATGCCATAGGCCCCGCCGGCGTCGCGCATCACGGGCTTCCCCTCGGAATCCTGGAAGCTCATATGGATATGGACGCCATTGCCGACAC
>DATHQQ010000582.1:0-2065 GCA_035482595.1 Verrucomicrobiia bacterium | reverse complement strand
GCCATCGCCCGGGCGCTCGCCATGCGCCCGGCCCTGATGCTGTTCGACGAGCCCACCAGCGCGCTCGATCCCGAGATGATCGGCGAGGTGCTGGAGGTGATGAAGGAGCTGGCGCGCGAAGGCATGACGATGATCGTCGTCAGCCATGAGATGGGCTTCGCCCGCGAGGTCGCCGACCGCATGGTCATGATGCATGACGGCCGCATCATCGAGGAGGCGCCCCCGGCCCAGTTCTTCTCCGCCCCCGCCCATGAGCGTACCCGCGCGTTCCTGGCGCGGATCATCAATCACGCGCCATAAGGCCGGCAAGCCTCGCTCTCTCTGCCGTCATGGTCGGCGCAGGCCGACCATGACGGTGGAGAGAGAGGCTTGCTGACTGAATCGGACAAGCCAGGCCAGGACGCGAAAAAGAGCCGTTGAGAAAGGCGGAACCAATCTGTCGGGCCGGCGTTCAGCGCAGGACATGGCCAGCGATCCATGAACAGCGTCCACAGCCTGAGCCGGGCGGCTGCGCGCCGCGCCGCTGTCCCCATCATCGAGACCGACGTGCCGGCACGCCTCGACCGTCTGCCTTGGGCGCCCTTCCACAGCCTGGTGGTGGCCGCGCTGGGGATCACCTGGATCCTCGACGGGCTCGAGGTCACGCTCGCCGGCTCCGTCGCCGCGACCCTGAAGCAGCCGAATACCCTTGCCCTCAGCAATACCGATGTCGGGCTGGCCAGCAGCGCCTATGTGGCAGGGGCCGTACTGGGGGCGCTGTTCTTCGGTTGGCTCACCGACCGCCTCGGCCGGCGGAAGCTCTTCTTCGTCACCCTTGCGGTCTACATGGTCGCGGCGGCGGCGACCGGCCTCTCCTGGAATCTCGCCAGCTTCATCCTCTTCCGCTTTCTCACCGGGGCCGGCATCGGCGGCGAATATGCGGCGATCAACTCGACGATCCAGGAGTTGATCCCCTGCCGCTATCGCGGCTGGACCGATCTCTCCATCAACGGCAGCTTCTGGGTCGGCGCGGCGCTCGGGGCCGGCGGATCGCTGCTGCTTCTGGATCCCCACCTCTTCGCCGCCGATATCGGCTGGCGCCTCTGCTTCGTGATCGGCGCCGCGCTGTCGCTGGTCATCTTCGTCATGCGGCTCTGGCTGCCAGAATCGCCGCGCTGGCTCCTGACCCATGGCCGGGCCGAGGAGGCAGGGCGCGTCGTCGAAGGCATCGAGCACCGCTTCCAGGTTTCGGGCGGGCAGTTGCCGGCGGGCCTGCCGGGGCGGATCCGCTTCCAGGCGCGCCCCATCGGCCTCGCCGAGGTGATCCACAGCCTGTTCTGGGTGCATCGCCGCCGGGCCTTGGTGGGGCTCAGCCTGATGGCCGCCCAGGCCTTCTTCTACAATGCGATCTTCTTCACCTACGCCCTCGTGCTGACGGATTTCTACGGCGTACCGGCGGCCCGCGTCGGCTGGTACATCCTGCCCTTCGCCGCCGGGAATTTCCTCGGGCCCCTGCTGCTCGGCCACTTCTTCGACACGCTGGGCCGCAAGCCCATGATCGCCGGCACCTATATCCTCTCCGGCCTCCTGTTGGCCGTGAGCGGCTATCTCTTCCAGCAGGGCGAGCTCAGCGCCGCCGGCCAGACCGTCGCCTGGATGATCGTCTTCTTCTTCGCCTCGGCGGCGGCGAGCTCGGCCTATCTCACCGTCAGTGAAACCTTCCCCCTGGAGCTGCGCGCCATGGCCATCGCCGTCTTCTATGCCGTGGGAACGGGCCTCGGCGGCATCGCGGGACCCTTGCTCTTCGGCCGGCTCATCGAGACCGGCTCGCGCAGCGAAGTCTTTATCGGCTATCTCATCGGCGCCGCGCTGATGCTGGGTGCGGCGGTCGTGCTGCTGATCTGGGGCGTGGCCGCGGAGCGCAAGCCGCTGGAATCCGTCTGCCGGCCGCTCACCCTGGCGGAGTAGCAACCAACCCCCCTCCGTCATTCCCGCTTTCGCGTTAGGGCATATACATATCGATTGCCGCCGCTGCTTTCTTCCCCCCCTGCGGGCCGTCAGGCCCGCGCTTTGAGGGGGGAGGGCC
>DATHQQ010000581.1:0-12426 GCA_035482595.1 Verrucomicrobiia bacterium | reverse complement strand
CATGCATGCGCTTGGCGAACCAGAGATGGCCGGTGTCGAAGACCTCGAGCTCGGGCTTCACCCCCAGCTCGCGGATCCGCTTGGCGCCGGCGCGGAGCTGATTGGGGGTGGAGACATAGATCATGTTGCCGTCGCCGAAATTGAGCGTGCCGCAATCGAGCGTGCAGATCTCGGGCAGCAGCTCCTCGACATGGACCAGGCGCTCCAGGGCATTGACCAGATCGGTGCCCGGGCCGGCCTTGCGGGGATCCTGATCGTCGACCTCCAGATCGCCGCCCATGCCGGCGGTCAGATTGATGATGACGTCGGTGCCGCTGTCGCGCACCCGCTTCACCACCTCGCGGTAGTACTCCGTCTTGCGGCTGCCCTTGCCCGTTCCGGGATCGCGGACATGCATATGGGCGATGGCCGCCCCGGCCTTGGCGGCCTCGATCGCCGCATCGGCGATCTGCTGCGGCGTCACCGGGATGGCGGGATGCTTGCCGACGGTATCGCCCGCGCCGGTGACGGCGCAGGTGACGATGACTTCCTGGTTCATATGAGCGTCTCTCCCTGGGCCGTTCACGGCCTCGGGGGAGGAAAATAGAGGCCGGCGCAGAGCCTGACAATCCAGCTACCGCCGTGAACTATCGCAAGCCCGCCGCTCGCAAGCCGACCCTGGGTCAGGGCCGGCGCCGGGCTATTTCCACGTCTTGACGTTCCAGAGGCTGTAGGTGCTGTCCATTCTGCCGATGAAGGTCTTGATCTTCTGGCGCAGGACCGCCGGGGTGATATCCACATTGGCGGTCGGGGCGTTCAGATACAGCAGCTTGTTGTCCGCGTTGTAGGAGAAGAATATCGGTCCGATCTCGTCGTTCTTCGCCAGCAAGGCGAGCAGCGCACTGCTCGGCGCTGGCTTGCCCGCCGGAATCTCGTAGAGCCCGGCGTAGATCCAAAGCACCGTGGCGTCCTTGGCGGACGAAAGATCGAACGTGATGGTGAAGTCGAGAGAGTTGATCGGCGCGCTTTCGTCAACCTTGAAGTGCCTCGGCGCCTTGTCGCCTGTCACCGTTACCGTGTAGCCGAGATTTTCCAGCATGGCCTTAAGCGTGTCGTCGGTCAGCGGCGCGGCCTGGGCCCGCACCCCACCGGCCAGAAACAGACACATCGCCATGACAATCCCCAAGCAGGTGCGCATCACATTTCCCCATGTGCTGAAGTGATGAAATCTGATGGATCCGGCTCGATCCTCCACCGGCCAAGCCTTCGGCACGCGGTTTCGACGAGCCCAAGCGGCGAGCGCAGAATATCACGGGCAATGTCCGCCGCTCAACGCGAACGGATCATGACTCTGCAGCGAGCAGAAACCTAAAACCGCTTCAGCAGGCGGTCGAGGTAATCGAGCTCGTAGCGCGGGCGCTGGGATTGACCGGCGCGCCGGCGCAGCTCGTCCAGGATCTCGCGGGCGCGCTGCATGTCGGACTGGTCCGGGATCTTGACGTCGCCGGTGTCGATCTGGCCCGCCCCCGGCAGGGTCCGCCCCAGCGGATCGGTGGACTGGCCGAACTGATCCTGGTCGGGGCCGTTGCGCGGGCCCGTGCCACGCCCGAAGCGCTTGGCGAGCTGCTCCATCATCGCCTGCTGGCCCTGGCGCAGCGCCTCCAGCGCCTGGGTCTGGGGATCGATGGCATTGCCCGGCTGGCCGGCGCGCAGCTGCTGCTCGGCCTCGCCCATGTCCTGGCCGGCCTGGCCCAGCTGCTGCGGCGTCTGGCCCATCAGGGCGCCGAACTGCTTGCCGAGCTGGTCGAGCTTCTCGCGCAGGCTGCCCTGATCCTTGGCGAAGCGGTCGGCATTGGGCGATTCCTGGCCGGGCGCCAGCTGCTGCGATTCGCGATAGGTCTGGTCGAGGAGATTCTGCTGCTGCTGGGCCAGATTGTTCAGGTCGCGCATGAGCTGCTGGCCCTGCTGCGCCGCCGGATCGTTCTGCTGCGCATAAGGCTGGGCGCGCAGGTTCTCCAGCATCTCCTGCAGCTGCGACAGCATCTGGCGCGCCGCATCCCGGGCGCCGCCGCGCGCCATCTCGCGGGCCTTGTCGAGCATGCGCTGGAGCGCATCGCGGTCCAGTGTCATCTGCCTGTTCTGGGCATCGCGGCTCTGCTGGGGATTCGGATTCTTCTGCGCCTGGGCCGTCAGCTGATCGAGGAACTGGTTCATCGCCTGCTGCAGCTGATTCATCAGCTTCTCGATCTCCTGGTCCGAGGCGCCGCGGTCGAGCGCATCCTGCAGGGCCTGCTCGGCCGCGCGCAGCGCCATCTCCGCATTGCCGACCCCGCCTTCCTCCAGCCGCAGCGCCGTCTGCCACAGCATGTCCTGGGCCCAGGGGATCTCGGCACCGGTCTCGTCCTTCATCAGCCGGCGGCCGGTGATGCGCAGCGCCAAGGTGACGACGGGGTCGTTGTTGTAGGCGGCCGCGTCATTGCCGATGGCGAGCAGCCGGCGCGCCACCGCCAGGCGCTCGTCGGGAGCCAGGGTCAGCTGGCGGCGCTGCTCGATGATCGCCTTGGCGACGGGATGGGTGAAGACCCGCGCCGGCAGGATCATGTCGACGGGCTGGGCCTGGCCGGTCTGGCCCGTGGCATCGGTGGCCGAGAGGGTGAGATGCACGGGCGTGCCGGCCCAGGGGTGCGCCGTGAGGTCGCGGAAGGCAACGCCCCGGGCCGCCCGGGGATCGGCCCCGGCGCCGGGAAGCTCGATGACGATCTTGGCGATCTGGCCCGGCTTCTCCGCCTGGCCGCTCGCCGTGGCCTCGGCGGTCTGGCCCTTCCGGGTGATGACGAGCTCGACCTTGGCGATGCCGTAATCGTCGCTGGCGGCATAGTCGATGCGCAGCGCATGGCGCTCGGATTCCGAGGGCGGGCGGGTGAAGGCGACCAGCGGCGGCTCATCGTCGATCAATTGATAGGGCCAGGAGGCGATCTCCTTGCCGTTCTGGACCACGCTCAGATGATCGCCGGTGACGATCTTCCCCGTCGCCCGGTAGGTGCCTTCGCCGATGGTGTCGAAATGGACCGAGGCCTCGCCCAGCTTCAGCTCGCTCGGGCCCTGGCCGCCCTGGATCTGGGCCAGGACCTCGCTGTCCTCGGGCAGCTTCAGCGGCCCGGCCTTGGGGTCGACGGCGGCCAGGAAGATCGGCGCTTGGCCGGTATAGGCGGGCGGCGTCACCCAGACGTCGAGGCGAGGGGGAACCGCCGGCGGGGGCGGGGTGAAGCTCGGCTGCACCGCACGCGCCAGCCGCGCACCCCCATCGGACCAGCCGATGCCCAGGGTCACGGCGAGCAGCAGGACGACGAGGCCGCGCAGCGCATAGGGGTCGCGGGCGGCGAGACTGCCCCGCGGCAAGCCCACGCGCAGCCGCCCCAGTCTGCCCGCCAGGCGGCGGCGATGCAGCTCCCAGAGTGCGGCCGCGACCGGATCGCTGCGCCCGCCGGCGAGCTCGTCCTCCAGGGTCGCCAGAGGGCGGTGGGGCAAGGCATTGACGAGCTCGATGCGCCGCCGCGCCGCCGCCGCCCCCGGCCAGGCGAGGCCGCGCAGCCCGAGCCAGAGCAGCAGGAGGAAACCGATGGCGAAGGCGGCCAGGACGCCGCTATGGAGATAGCCGTTCAGATCCGGCAGCAGATCGCTCAAGGCGAGGGCGAGGAACAGCCCGGCCAGGGTCAGCGCCGGCCAGATGGCCCGCCAGACGCCTTCCCAGGTCAAGGCTAGGCGCGCGAGCCATAGCCGGCGCAACAATCCGAGCCTGTTCAAGCCGGGTTCCTCGGGCTTCTGCCTGTCGTTCGGTCTCGGCCCTGCCTGTGCCAAGCGCTCCTCACATCCAGTCCGGCAGACGATCCAGCGCAATCATATCATGGTAGCTGGGGCGCGCTCTGACAATGGCGTGATGGGTTCCCTGGACCATGACCTCCGGCACCAGCGGCCGGCTGTTGTAGGTCGATGACATCACCGCGCCATAGGCCCCCGCCGACGCGATGGCCAGGAGATCGCCGGATTTGAGCGGCGGCAAGGGGCGATCATGGGCGAAGAAATCGCCGGTCTCGCAGATCGGCCCGACGACGTCGAAGCGGCTGCTGGCGGCGTCGGAGCCGGGCTCCGCCACCGGCAGGATCGGGTGGTAGGCGTCGTAGAGGGTGGGGCGGATGAGGTCGTTCATGGCCGCATCGACGATGACGAAGCTGCGCTCCGCCCCCTGCTTCACATAGAGCACCCGGGTCACCAGGATCCCGGCATGGCCGACCATCCAGCGCCCCGGCTCGAAGAAGAGCTGGCAGCCGAGATTGCCGACCGTCTCCTGGACCGCCCGGACGTAATCCTCGATCGCGGGCGCGCTCTCGTCGCGATAGGCGATGCCGATGCCGCCGCCGAGGTCGAGGCTCTCGATGATGTGGCCATCGGCGCGGATCTCGGCCACCAGGGCCGCGATCTTGGCGAAGGCCGAGCGGTAGGGTGCCAGATCGAGGAGCTGCGAGCCGATGTGGACGGCAAGGCCCCGGGGCTCGATCCCCGCCATGCCCGCGGCGCGGCCATAGATCGCGCGCACCTGGCCGAGTTCGATGCCGAATTTGTTCTCGGCCTTGCCGGTGGCGATCTTCTTATGGGTGCGGGCGTCGACATCGGGGTTGACCCGGAGCGCCACGCGGGCGCGCTTGCCCCGCTCCCGCGCCAGGCGGTCGAGAAGCTCCAGCTCCGGCAGGGATTCGACATTGAACTGCTGGATGTCCGCCTCGAGGCCGGCGATCATCTCGCCGGCGCTCTTGCCCACCCCGGCGAAGACGATGCGATCGGGCGGGACGCCGGCCGCCAGCGCCCGGCGCAGCTCACCCTCCGAGACGACATCGGCCCCGGCGCCCAGCCGCGCGAAGGTGGCGATCACCGCCTGGTTGGAATTGGCCTTCAGCGAATAGCAGATTGTGGCGCGCGCGCCGTCGAAGGCCCGGATGAAGGACTGATAGCGCTCGATCAGGGCGGCCGAGGAATAGCAATAGAAGGGGGTTCCGATGGCCGCAGCAAGCCGGTCGAGCGGCACCCCTTCGGCATGAAGGGTGCCGCCCCGATAGGGAAAATAACTCATTGATACATGGGCTGGTTGGTGTTGGTGGTGTTCGGCGGGTATGTGGGCGTGGGGGCCGGGGCCGGCGCCGCTGCCGCCGGCGTTCCCGGCGGCGTCTCCGGCGGGGGATATTGGTGCGGAAAGCCATCGGGCGTCGGCGGGTTGGGCGCGCCATTGACGCCGCAGGCCGTCAGGCCGAGGCCGAAGAGCAGCAGCAGGGCTGCCAGCCGGAAGCTCATGAGGGGCGCTCCTCTGCTTGGCGCTTATGCGTCAGCCGCGCCCGCGCCGCGGCCACGGCGCGCCGCACATTCGCCGGCGCCGTGCCGCCCGGGCTGGTGCGGCCCTCGACCGCGGCCTCGACCGTGAGGCCGGCCCTCATCTCCGCCGTAATGCGGGGTTCGATCCGCTGCATCTCGGCCAGCGGCAGCTCGGCGAGGCCGCAGCCCTTCTGCTCGGCGAGGCGCACCAGCGTGCCAGTGATGTGATGGGCCTCGCGGAAGGCCACGCCCAGATCGCGCACCAGCCCGTCGGCGAGATCCGTCGCGGTGATGAAGCCGCGGTCGCAGGCCTCGCGCATGGCGCCCGTATCGGCCGTCAGATCGCGGACCATGCCCGTCATGGCGGCGAGGGAGAGCGAGAGATTGTCGACTGTCAGGAACACCGTCTCCTTGTCCTCCTGCATGTCCTTGCCATAGGTCAGCGGCAGGCCCTTCAGCACCACGAGAAGCTGCACCAGCGCGCCGATGGCCTGTCCCGCCTTGCCGCGCACCAGCTCGGCGGCGTCGGGGTTGCGCTTCTGCGGCATGATCGAGCTGCCGGTGGTGAAGGCATCGCCCAGGGCCACGAAGCGGAAGCCTTCGCTGGTCCAGAGTACCAGCTCCTCGGCGAAGCGCGAAAGATGGGTCGCGAGGATGGCGCCTGCGGCCAGGAACTCGATGGCGAAGTCGCGGGCCGAGACGGCATCCATGGAATTGGCCATGGGACCCGCGAAGCCCAGGGCAGCGGCCGTGGCCGCCGGGTCGATGGGAAAACTGGTGCCGGCGAGCGCGCCGGCGCCCAGCGGGCTTTCGTTGAGGCGCCCGCGGCAATCGGCGAGGCGCCCGCGGTCGCGCGACAGCATCTCGACATAGGCCAGCAGGTGATGGCCGAAGGTGACGGGCTGGGCGACCTGAAGATGGGTGAAGCCCGGCATGATGGTCGCCGCATGCTCCTCGGCCCGGTCGAGGAAGGCCTCGGTCAGCGCGACGAGCTGGGCGTCGAGCCCGTCGATGGCTTCGCGCAGCCAGAGGCGGAAATCCACCGCTACCTGATCGTTGCGCGAGCGGGCAGTATGAAGCCGCCCGGCCGGCGCCCCGATCAGCTCGCGCAGCCGCGACTCGATATTGGTGTGAATATCCTCGAGCTCGACCTTGAAGGCGAAGCGCCCGTCGGCAATCTCTTTCTCGATCTGGTCGAGACCGAGCGTGATCGCCTCGCCGTCGGCTTGACGCAGGATGCCCTGGCGCACCAGCATGGCGGCATGGGCCCGGCTGCCGGCGATGTCCTGGCGCCACAGCCTGCGGTCGACGCCGATGGAGGCGTTGATCCGCTGCATGATCTCGGCCGGAGCGCTGGCGAAGCGACCCCCCCACATGCGATCATCGGATGTGCGATCGTTGCGGGGCCGGTCGCCGGTGGTCGGATCACTTGGCGTGGCCCCGCTCCCCGTGGCACTACTCCGGGCGGCCGCAGAATGAGGTTTGTCGATGCTCAAACAAGTAACCCTTCGTTTTGGCCTTTTGGCGCTGACGGCGGCCGGCCTGCTGCTCGCAACCGCCCGGCTGTCGGCCGGCCTGGCCGGCGATTCGCCGCCGCTTTCGGGCGCGGTCGCCGACTTTAACCGGATCGATCCGCCGCTGCCAGCGCCGGGCGCGGCCTTCCGCGACGGCGCCGGCAAGGTGCTGCATCTCGCGGACTTCCGCGGCAAGGTGGTGCTGCTGAACGTCTGGGCGACTTGGTGCGCCCCCTGCCGGGCGGAAATGCCCTCTCTCGACCGGCTTCAGGCCACGATGGGGGGCGAAGGCCTGGTGATCCTGCCGGTGTCGCTGGACCGCGGCGGCGGGCCGGTGGTCGCCGTCTATTACGGCCAGCACGACATCACCCATCTCGGCGTCTATCTCGAGGGCAAAGGCGGCCTGTCGCAGGCACTCCGGATCGGCGGGGTGCCCATGAGCTATCTGATCGACCGCGAGGGGAATCTGGTGGGCAGTCTCGAGGGCGCGACGCAATGGGATGCGCCCGAATCCCTCGCTCTCATCCGGTATTATCTGGGGCTGCGCCCGGCGACGCCGCCGGCCGCGTCGCTGACCCAGCCCGCCAGCTATCGTCCCGGCAGGGCTGAGCCCGCGGCTCAGCGGGTCGGGGTCGGTTTCTCGCCGCTGTAGTCGTAGAAGCCGCGCTGGGTCTTGCGGCCGAGCCAGCCGGCCTCGACATATTTCACCAGCAGCGGGCAGGGCCGGTATTTGCTGTCGGCCAAGCCCTCGTAGAGCACCTGCATGACCGAGAGGCAGGTGTCGAGGCCGATGAAATCGGCCAGCTCCAGCGGACCCATGGGATGGTTGGCGCCGAGCCGCATGGCGGTGTCGATGGCCTCCACGGAGCCGACGCCCTCATAGAGGGTGTAGACCGCCTCGTTGATCATCGGCAGCAGGATGCGGTTGACGATGAAGGCCGGGAAGTCCTCGGCCATGGCGATGGTCTTGCCGAGCTTCTCCGCCAGATCCTTCACCGAGGCGAAGGTCTCCTCGTCGGTGGCGAGGCCGCGGATCAGCTCGACCAGCTGCATCACCGGCACGGGATTCATGAAATGCATGCCCATGAAGCGGGCGGGGCGGTCGGTGGCGGCGGCGAGGCGCGTGATGGAGATCGAGGAGGTGTTGGAGGCGATCATCGCCGTCGGCTTCAGCACCGGGCAGAGCTTCTTCAGGATCTCGCGCTTGATCTCCTCTTTCTCGACCGCGGCCTCGATGACGATGTCGCAGTCTTCGAAGAGGTGATAGTCCTGGCCCGTCACGATATGCTTCAGCGCCGTGGTGCGGTCCGCCTCGGTGATGGCGCCGCGCTTCAGCTGCCGGTTCATGTTCTGGCTGATCGTCGCCTTCGCCTTGTCGATCTGCTCGGCGTCGATGTCGACGAGCTTGACGGTATAGCCTTTGAGGGCCGCGACATGGGCAATGCCATTGCCCATTTGGCCAGCGCCGATGACGCCGATGGATCGGATCATGAGGTGAGGCCGCTCCTCGGGCCTATTTGCTCAGCTCTTTGGTCAGCTCCGGCACGGCCTGGAACAGGTCGGCGACGAGGCCGTAATCGGCAACCTGGAAGATCGGCGCGTCCTCGTCCTTGTTGATGGCGACGATGACCTTGCTGTCCTTCATGCCGGCGAGATGCTGGATCGCGCCGGAGATGCCGACGGCGATATAGAGGTCGGGGGCCACGACCTTGCCGGTCTGGCCCACCTGATAGTCGTTGGGGACGAAACCGGCGTCGACGGCTGCGCGGCTGGCGCCGACGGCGGCATGGAGCTTGTCGGCCACGGCCTCCAGCAGCTTGAAATTCTCGCCGCTCTGCATGCCGCGCCCGCCGGAGACGACGATCTTGGCGCTGGTGAGCTCCGGCCGCTCGTTCTTGCTCAGCTCCTGGCCGACGAAGGTCGAGAGTCCCGCCTCGCCGCTCGACGCGATCGCCTCGATGGGGGCGCTGCCGCCGGTGGCCGGCGCCGGATCGAAGCCCGTCATGCGCACCGTGACGACCTTGATCTTGTCGGCCGACTGCACCGTCGCGAGCGCATTGCCGGCATAGATCGTGCGTACGAAGGTATCGGGGGATTCGACGGCGCTGATGTCGGAGATCTGGGCCACGTCGAGAAGGGCGGCCGCCCGCGGCATGAAATTCTTGCCGCTGCTGGTGGCGGCGGCGACGATATGGCCGTAGCTGCCGGAAAGCGCCACGACGAGCTTGGCCAGATTCTCCGCCAGGCGATTGGCATAGGCCGAATCATCGGCCAGCAGCACCTTCGTGACCCCGGGGACCTGGGCCGCGGCTTCGGCGGCGGGACGGCAGTTCTGGCCGGCCACCAGAACGACCAGATCGCTGCCGATCGCCTTGGCCGCAGTCACGGCATTGAGGGTCGCCGGCTTGAGGCTGGCGTTGTCATGCTCGGCGATGAGGAGGACGGCCATCTTCAGATCACCTTGGCTTCATTGCGCAGCTTGTCGACCAGCTCGGCGACGCTCTTCACCTTGACGCCGGACTTGCGCTTCGGCGGCTCCGCCACCTTGAGGGTCTTCAGCCGCGGGGAGGGGTCGACGCCGAGCTGCTCCGGCGTCACCACTTCGATGGGCTTCTTCTTCGCCTTCATGATGTTGGGCAAGGAGGCGTAGCGCGGCTCGTTGAGGCGCAGATCCGTGGTCAGCACCAGCGGCAGCTTCAGCGTGATCGTCTCCAGACCGCCGTCGACCTCGCGGGTGACATTGGCGGTGCCGTCGCCATTCAGCACCAGCTTGGAGGCGAAGCAGCCCTGGGACCAGCCGAGCAGAGCCGAGAGCATCTGGCCCGTCTGATTGGCATCGTCGTCGATGGCCTGCTTGCCCAGGATGCAGATCTCCGGCTTCTCCTTGTCGACCACCGCCTTCAGCAGCTTGGCGACCGCCAGGGGCTGCAGTTCGACGTCGGTCTGCACATGGATGCCGCGATCAGCACCCATGGCCAGCGCGGTGCGGATGGTCTCCTGCACCTGCTGCACGCCCAGGGATACCGCGATGATCTCGGTGGCCTTGCCGGCCTCCTTGAGGCGGACCGCCTCCTCGACGCCGATCTCGTCGAAGGGATTCATCGACATCTTGACATTGGCCGTCTCGACGCCGGTGCCGTCCGCCTTGACGCGGATTTTCACGTTGTAGTCGACGACGCGCTTGACCGCGACCAGAACCTTCATGTGCCTAATCTCATGAGAAAGAAGGACGCATTCCTCGAGGGGACGCTTGGACCTTGGCGACCCTTGTTTTTTGCGGGCGCACAATAGGTCTCCGTCATAGGGCTGTCAACGACCGGCCCGTCACCGATGGGCTCCCGGCCGCCATAGGATATCGGCCTTGCCGCGGCCGTTCAGATAGCGGGCCAGGACGAAGAAATGATCCGACAACCTATTGATATATTTGATCGCGATGGGATTGACCGGGCTCTTGACCGCGAGCGTGGTCATGGCCCGCTCGGCCCGGCGCGCGATGGTGCGGGCGAGATGGAGATAGGCGGATGCCGCACTCCCGCCCGGGAGGACGAAGGACTCGAGCGGTTGCAGCGCGGCATTCATCTCGTCGATCTCGCGCTCGAGACGCAGGACCTGCGCCTCCACCAGCCGGAGCGGCGGGGCACCGGCCTTCTTTTCCTTGGCAAGATTCTCGGGCCGGCAGAGATCGGCACCGAGGTCAAACAGATCGTTCTGGATGCGGGCCAGCATGGTATCGGCCTCGCCCTCGGCATGGAGCCGGGCGAGCCCGACGGCGGCATTGGCCTCGTCGACCGTCCCATAGGCCTCGACCCGCAGATCATGCTTGGCGACCCGGCTGCCGTCGCCCAGCGAGGTTCGGCCCTTGTCGCCGCCTCTGGTATAGATCCGAGTCAGCTTGACCATGCGCTACATCGCTACCCGGTCAGCTCCGGTGCCAGACCATCATGAAGATGATGAAGAGCAGGATCGCCACGCCCTGGCAGACGACCCTGAGGCGCATGAATCGATTGGCGTTGCGTTTGTCGAACTCGCCGCCACGGGCCATGGAGTAGAGGCCGAGGAAAAGGGCGCCCACCGTCGCCGCCATGGCGGCGAGGAGAAGCGCGAAAACGAAGCCATCCATGAGGGGACTATAGGGCGCGGAGATGCTGCGGGACAGGGGGAAGACGGCGGGAGGTGCTGCGGGATGGGCGCCGCGGCGATGTGAAAGCACCTCGCCCGGCCTTCCCCGGAGAGCCCCGACGTGGCAGTTTTCAACACCGAACGCCCCGCGAACCGACATCAGATTGGGGGGCCGATGCCTGTCAGCTTCACGGAACTGTCGGACGCCGTCGATTTCGTCAGCGCCGGACACAATGAAGAGAATCGGGCCTATCTGCGCAAGGAGTCAGGCAAGATCTATTGCCATTCCGACTTCGTGCCGGACTTGGACGAATTGCCTGAGGATATCGAGGACGAGGAAAAATACCTTCGAATCCCCGACCAGAGAGACCTCGATCTCGGCAAGCCTCTCGTGCTGGACTTCGCTCGCGAGTTCCTGCCCGATGATTTCGACACGGTTCGGGATATTTTCCGCAAGAGGGGCGCCTACGCCAAATTCAAGACTCTGGTGGCGCGAAGAGGGATTCTCGATCAATGGTACGATTTCCAGGTGAAAGCCCAGGAACAGGCATTGAGAGCGTGGTGCGAAGACAATGAGATTGCGGTCGTCGATTGACGTCGGCGCGGACGCTGCCGAAGCTAACCGCTCCGCCAGAAAGTTATCACCATCGCGCCGCTGATGATCAGCGCGCCCCCCAGATAGATGCGCGGGGCGGGGGCGATCCCGAACACCGCCCAATTGATCACCTGGGCCACGAGAAAGAAAAGCGCGACATAGACGCCGAGGAGGCGTCCGAAATCCCAGGGCGGCAGATTGACGACGACGCCATAGAGGAACAGAACGACGGCGCCGCAGGCGAGAAAGCCCAGGCGAGCTGCCAGGGCCGAGCTATGAAGCCCTGACCGAACAAGGGCATCGCCGCCGGCTTCCAGCGTGGCGGCGACCATCAGCAGCAGCATCCAGACGCCATTGTTCATGCTGTCTCCCTTCCCCCCCTGGTGAGCCTTTGAAGGTCGGGCATATTAGCTACCGCAGGGGACGGGCGGGAGAGGGCGACTGCACCCCCATCGCGGTGCATGAGGCTCAGATCGACTCGCGTGCGAGGCGGATCGCCGTGGAACGGCCGAAGCCTTGGCTGGCGCCCGTGACGATCGCCACCGCATTCGACATGTCATCTACCGTTGCTCGCCAAGGGAGCGAGGAAGTCCCGGATCGCCGCGGCGATCTCCTCGGCGTGCGTCTCCAGCGCAAAGTGGCCGGTATCGAAGAAGCGGACGACCGCGCCGGGAATGTCGCGCTTGAAGGCCTCGGCGCCGGGCGGGAGGAAGAACGGGTCGTTCTTGCCCCAGGCCGCCAGCAACGGCGGCTTGTGCCTGCGGAAGTATTCCTGGAACGCCGGATAAAGCGCGATGTTGCTCTTGTAGTCGCCGAACAGGTCCAACTGGACCTCGTCGGCGCCGGGGCGAGCGAGAT
>DATHQQ010000580.1:0-2203 GCA_035482595.1 Verrucomicrobiia bacterium | reverse complement strand
GGGGATCGGCGGGGCTTATCTGTCGCTTGCCCAGTACAACGCCTTCACCTTCGGCGTCATCTCCGGGCGCGGTTGGGTCGCGATCGCTTTGGTCGTCTTCGGCCAATGGCAGCCCTGGCGCAGCGCCCTCGGCGCCCTGCTGTTCGCCCTGATCGACGCTCTGCAGCTCCGGCTCCAGGCCAGCGGGCTAATCCATGTGCCTTATCAGGTCTTCCTGATGCTGCCCTTCGTGCTGACCATCGTGGCGATGGCGCTGGTCTCGCGCAACGCCCGGGCCCCGGCGGCCCTGCTCATCCCCTTCCGCCGGGAAGAGCGGTGAATGCCTTTCAGCCGCGGGGCTTGGGTTCGATATCCTGCTGTGACCGTCCGGCGCTTTCGTCGACCCCGCTGCGATTGCTGTAGAAGATCAGGGCCATGAGGCCGACGCCGAGCGCGCTGGCGAGAAAGATGCCGAGGCCGGCGGCCAGCGCGATATTGAGGTTCTGCCCCAGCCCATGCAGCCCGCCCGCGATCCAGACGCCGATCAGGAAGATGGCGACGACACCGACGCAGGCTAGAATGAACCAGAAGATCCATTTCATGTCCGTCTCCTGCGTGACCCCTGGGAGACATGTAGACAGTGAATCGCGATCGGCAAGCCATCTCATTGACCGCTCAGGGACGATCATCGATTTCCCGATCATATGAAGAATATCGCAATGCGCGTTCTGGGGTCCGGGTGCCAGGCGGCGCCGACAGGCTGGCTACCAGGTCTTGAAATTTATACCTATATAGATATATTCTGACAGAGAGGTCGATGCGGCGACCGTTGTTCTGGGAAGGGTCAGCGAAGCGGGACTTCAAGCAATTCCCTGTGGCCGTGCAGAAGGACATGGGAGTTGCTTTGTTCGTCGTCCAGCTCGGCGGTACGCCACCGTCAGCCAAGCCTTGGAAAGGCTCCGGGCCAGGGGTCCACGAGCTGATCGAGGATCATCGCGGGGATACCTATCGTGCCGTCTATACCGTAAGGATCGCGCAGAGCATTCACGTGCTGCACGCCTTCCAAAAGAAGGCAACATCAGGGATCAAGACGCCGAAGACAGACGTGGACATGATAGAGCGCAGATTGAAGGCGGTTCTGGAACGCCACAATGACGACAGGAAGCGATAGCATGACCCGAAAGAGTAAAGGTCGCGGCACTGACAACGTGCTTTCCGACCTTGGATTGCCGGACGCCGAGGAACTCTCGGCAAAGGCGATACTGGCGAAGAAAATCAACGACATCGTCGAAAACCGTGGACTCACCCAGGTCGAAGTTGCTGAGCTTCTCGGCATTCCGCAGCCGAAGATCTCTGCTGTCCGGAATTACAAGCTGAGGGGCATTTCGCTCGAGCGCTTGATGCAGGCCCTGACGGCCCTTGGGCAGCATGTGGAGATTGTCGTGACTCCCTCGGAGAAGAATGCTCGGGCGCGAATCGATGTTGCGGCGTGACCCGCTTGTCGAAGCAGCTTAGGTCGGTCGGTTTGATCGCTGGCCGGCAAAGCTAAGGAGAATTCCCTGATGCTCGATCTCATCCTTCGAGGCGCCAATCTCCCGGACGGCCGCGAAGGCCAGGATATCGCGGTCGCCGGCGGGCGCATCGCCGAGGTGGCGCCACGGATCGAGGCCGCCGCCTTGCGGGAGATCGACGCCCATGGCCGGCTGGTCACCCCGCCCTTCGTCGATGCCCATTTCCATATGGATTCGACCCTCAGCCTCGGCCGGCCCCGCCTCAACGAGAGCGGGACGCTCCTCGAAGGCATCCAGCTCTGGTCGGAGCTGAAGCCGCATCTGGCGGTCGACGTGGTCAAGGCGCGCGCCCACGAATTCTGCCGCTGGGCCATCGCGCGCGGCAGCCTGGCTGTCCGTAGCCATGTCGATATCTGCGACGATGAGCTCCTGGCCGTCGAGGCCCTGCTGGAGGTGAAGCGGGAGATCGCCCCCTTCCTCGATCTCCAGCTCGTCGCCTTCCCCCAGGACGGGTTCCTGCGCTATCCCCAGGCCCGGGAGAACCTGCTGCGGGCGCTGGACAAGGGCGTGGATGTCGTCGGCGGCATCCCGCATTTCGAGCGGACCATGGCGGAGGGCGCGCAATCGGTGAAGGACCTCTGCGAGATCGCCGCCGAGCGCGGCCTGCCCGTCGACATGCATTGCGACGAGACGGACGATCCCCTGTCGCGCCA
>DATHQQ010000579.1:0-6521 GCA_035482595.1 Verrucomicrobiia bacterium | reverse complement strand
ACGAGGACCTACGTCGTGATGTCCGGCGGGTCGGCGGTACGCCGCAGCTATCGGCGAATTTCGAATCTTCGGTGCCTGGCCTTTATTTCCTGGGGCCGCTCTCGGCCAATTGCTTCGGTCCCGCCATGCGGTTTGTTCTCGGCGCCGACTTTACGGCGAGGCGGTTGGGTCGTCATCTCGGCAGCACCATTCGCCGCCCGTCCTCGGTAAGTTCCGCGCCCGCCTTCGCGGAATAATTTCTTACCGCCCTGAGATTACCGGACCTTCGGCGCCCCCCAGCCCCCGGCCAATCTCGAAACTGCCCGCGCCTTGGCTTGGATCCTGACCAAGGCAGCTCACGACCAGGAGCAGGCGGCCAAGCAGGATCATTTGGAGGACAGCCGATAACCGACCTCAACCCGCCAATTAGGACGTGAGCTCATAAACGTGCCCTCTGGCGGCTTGCCGGAGTCCGCTTTGGCGCCAAGAGCGGCCCTCAGTCGCCGGAGCTGGCACTTCCGAAAAGTGCCAATACCGGACATTCATACTTTGCCGTTCGAGTGCCAACCGGGCCGAACGAACCCCTCTGAAAGTTCAAGCTGAGCCCGAAAGTAGGGGCTGCCCGCAGAGAATAGCTCAAAGGCTCCTGCCGGCTACGGCCTGTCGCAATACTCAGACTGGCTGTGCAGGAATGGCCCCAGGGATTTGCCAGGTGACTCAGGAATCGCATCTTGGACCCCCGCCGCGGGGACCTAGCCGGGCGAGGCACTTTCGCCTGTACGAGCCGGAAAACCGCCCTAGCGTCAAAATGATCAACATCGGGCGCGAAACTCACCTAGTCGCCCGCATAGATCAGCCGCCGTAACTCGCGGTTCAGCACCCGACCTAAGAAACTCGGGATGTTCCTTTGCTGGAGTCCAGCGTTCCTCTGTGCCTCGTCACAGGAGGCTCCACTCGGTAAGCTCGCCCTCCTTCGATTGCCGCGGCGATATCTGCAAATGCCATTGAGCGCCTTCTCCTCCCCATTCCCGACGAGGTCTGGGGACCCGTCGTCGCGGCAGCCAGAAGCGTCGGGGTGGATGTCGACAAGATCCTTGCAACAGGCTCTCTGCCAGGAAGCTCCCTCGGCAACCGTCAGATCCTGTGCCGTGATCCCGAAGGCCTCGTCCTGGCAGAGGAACGCGGCGACGGCGCTCACCTCCGATGCCTCGATTCAGCGCTTCTGGGAAATCGTATCGGCAACCACCTTCCGTGGAGGCGATTTTGACGATGCGGAATGACGCGATGGGTTTGCCCGAGCTGCGTTGAAGGCAGCTCGGGCCCCTTTCTCTCGATCTATCTTAGCCTAGGATGTTGTCAACCGAACCGGGTGCAGGCCAAACAGGGGCGGGATGACCGGGAAAGTGTTGTTCAATGACGAAGCATTTCATCAAGTGTGTCGTTGATTAAGGTTTCTCCGCACCAACCCGGCCAAAGACAGAAACTTAGAGGGTTATTGGCCTTCGGCCTTCATCGCGTCGCACGACACATCTGGGTTATCGTCGGCGAAAGTGCCCATTGGGTTCCTTTTCCATGCCCAAACATGAATCTCGTAGAACTCGGGCAGACCGTAACTATTGGGGGCACTGTTAAAATTCATCATATGGCCCTTCAATGAGGCCGGCCCTTTCAAGGTGATATATTCGACCCCAATGAACGCTAGTTTGCCGTCAGGCATCGGCTCGTACATCACCGCCTCCGGCTTCGAGATATCGAGGACACCATCCTTGAGGTAGTCACCATTGACGTAGTGGATTCCCATCCCGCCACCCATTGGGCTGCTATCGCAGGGGATGGGTCTGTAGCCCTCCTTTACCGCGACAGAAACGTCCTTGAATCGATCATTTGCAGTCCGCACAGCGTCCGCCAGGGGATTGCTGCCCTCTGCCAAAGCTGTTCCAGCCGCAAAGAGGGATATCAGGGCAAGGGCTGAGGTCCATCGAAAAGCTTTCATGTTAATGTCCATCTGATTGTATCCTTTGAGGCTTAGAGACTCCGGCCTTCGTCAGGCGGACGCTACTCCGGGAGGACCACGCCGGACCCACCCAGCTCGGCGGGAAAGTCCTTCAGCTTGGGCAATCCATCCTTCATCCGCAGCACCGTCTCGGCATAGTTCACATGGACGCCCGGCGCGAAGGCGAGGGTCGGGATTGTCGCGGCATAGACATCGGTCAAGCCGAAGGTCGGATGGTCGGTCATGAGATGCCCGCCGCATTTCTTGCAGAACTGCCGGTCGCTCGCTTCCGTCTTCTTGAAGCGGCCGATGAATTCCGCGCCCTTGGTGACTTTCACATTCTGGGGCTTCCACAGGGTGAAGGCATTGACCGGTCCCGCCGACCAGGATCGGCAGGAGGTGCAATGGCAATAGCCCATCGCCTCCGGTTTACCCGTCACCTCGACGGTCACGGCGCCGCAGAAACAGCTCCCGATATGTTTGTCGCTCATGTCGTTTCCTCTATTTCTTTCGTTCATGTCGTCCCTGCCGCCAGGCGCGGGAGGGCAATCCAATTTCGTTCGGTCTGGTTTCGATCCTTCATTCCGTCATCAGACAGGTCTCCCTCAGGTTGCAGGGGGCGCCGGTGGCTCGATGCTGTGCAGCGCCGCCTCGAAAGCCGCGAGAACCACAGCCTTTTCCGCCAGGGCCCAACCGACGAAGGTGCCGCCCTCGAGCGTACTCAGCAGGAGCAGGGCCACGGGCTTGGGCGCGACGCCGGCGCGAAGCGCGCCGGCCGCCAGACCCTCCTCCAGCACGCCCGCCAGCCAGTCGAGATGGATCTGGAAAAACTCCTGCACCCGGGGATGCATGCTCGCCGGCAAGGCGGCGCGCTCGGCGGAGAGGGCGCCGCAGAGCGGCAGCATGCCCTTCTCGAATCCGTCGAGAAACAATTGCGCATAGGCCCGGAGCCGCTCGGCGGGGCCGGGATGCTGCTGCTTGATGCTCGCCAGCGCCGCCACGAAACGAACGAGGTATTCCCGGAGCAGGACGACGATCAGATCCTCCTTGGTGGGGAAGTAGTAGTGGACGCTTGCCTTGGTGATGGCCGCGCGTTCCGCCAGATCGGCATAGCTGAAGGCCGAATAGCCGCGGGTGCGGATGAGGAATTCGGCCTCCTGGAGGATGAAGCTTCGCGTGTCGGCGTTCATAGCCGGGAACTTACCTACTAGTTGATAAGTTCGTCAAGGGCGCAATAAAGGGAGCGCTCAGGCGTGCCGGTCGGGAACCTATGGCCGAATGGAATGGCGGCCTGAAGATGTCAGGGAGCGAGCGTGGCCTCGGACGGGAAGCTGCCGGAGCTCGCGTACCAATCTTCGATCCGGACGCCCCCTGTGGCCTTGCCGGCGGTCACGGTCACGGGCAGCAGATCATGCTGGAGGCATTGGGCGCTCATCCCGCAGGTGACGAACTTCGTCCAGCCCCCGGCCATGCCGCTGTCTCCCTCGCCCGCCGGAAAAGCGATCACATGGTAGCGGCCGGGGGGAAGATTGCGGATGGCGAAGCGGGTCGTCCCGCGGGTGGTCTCGACCCGCCTTGCCGGCCCGCCCTCCAGGGGCACGGCATAGACGCGCATGGCCGGCAGTTCCTCGGAGGGATAGCCGATGGTCCCCTCGATGGTGCCGCTGCCCGAGTCAGCCGTGGCTGCGCCAGGAAGAAGGAGCGCGCCGCCCAGCAGCAGACCCAGAACGATCCGCAGCCTCATGAGGCTGCCCGACCGGACCCGGCCGCCGGCTGTGGCGCCCAGGCTGCGGCGCGATCCTTGAGCCTGGCGAATTTCCGCGACAGCTGCGCCAGCCGCTCCTCCCATAGGGGATCGGGCTTCTGGCCTTCGATGGCGCGGAAATAGACCTGCATCAGGCAGGCGATGGCGAAGGGCTCGAGGAGCGCCGCCTTGAGGCTCCAGGTGAAAAGCAGTGCGAACAGAACGCCGATCGCCGCCCAGCCGCCCGGGAAGAGAAACGCGACCGCCGCCGCCGGCGTCAGCATCACGATGAAGACGACCAGCCCGAGGAGATAGACGACCACGGCCAGCCACGCGGCATTCTTCAGCATGATCTTGTAGTTCTGGGCGTAGAGGATGAGGGCCGTCTCCGCGGAGTGCCAGGGATTCACGGCCTGGCTGCGGATCGCATAGGCAAGAATGACCTCGTCGACGAAGCCCACGGCGATGCGCAGGAAGGCGCGCAGAAGATTGACCAGCGCTGGCATGCCGGGGAGCGGCAGGACCGTGGCGATGCCGCTGAGGAGACCGGTCAGCGCGGCGAGCACGCCTTTGACCAGCTGATCGACAGCGAAGAGGACATTCACCTCCGCAAAGCGCGCCGTTACCGCCTGGCGCCCCTGCTCGATCTGCGAACGCCCTTGCGGCAGCGGCTTGCCGTCGATCAGATCCACCAGCACCGCGATATGGGCGGCCTTCACGACATAGAGGATATAGGCCCTGAGCCAATAGAGGACCGCGGCGACGACGGCGAATCCGATGGCCCCGCCCCAGAAGGCGCCGGAGGATCGGGCCTCTGGGCCGCCGACCCCGCCGATGGCCCAGCCAAGGCCGGCGCCCAGCCCCGTCGCCAGCACATAGGCGACGGCGATTCCGGCATAAACGGCGATGCGCAGCAGGATGAAGGGCAAAGTCCGTCCCATCAACGCGAGGGCATGACCGATGTCGAAATCCCACATCCCGCCCCTCCCCCGCGGCCGTGGCGCGGTCCTAAGCCGAACCCAAGAGCGGCAGCTCGAGGCGAACCATCAGCCCGCGGCCGACCCGGTTTTCGGCCCCGATGCGCCCACCCAGCGCCTGGAGATATCGGCGCGCCATCCACAGGCCGATGCCGCCATGATCCTCGCCCCCGGCCGCGGCGGCTTCCGGGCGCAAGGAGAAGCCGCGCTCGAAGATGCGCTCGCGATGCTCGGGCGAGACCCCCGGGCCGTCGTCGGAGATCCTGATCTCGGCCCGCGTCCCGTTACGCTGCAGCCGGAGCTCGACCCGCCCGCCGGCCGGGGTGAACCCGATGGCATTGTCCAGCACCGCCTCCACGGCGGTCTCGATCAGCTCCTCGCTCCCCAGCACCACCAGCCCCTCATGCGCCTCGACCCTGAAGTCGACCCCGCGGCCTTCGGCAAGGCTGCGATAGGCCCGGGCCATCTGGCGCAGGAGCCGGCTGAGATCCACCGGGCGGCGGGGCGGATCCAGGAGCTCCGCCACCGATTCGTCCAGCCGCCTGGCATCGTCGACGAGGCTGTCCAGGCGATCGACCGCCTTCTCCATCACCTCCGCCGCCCGCCGGCCGCGGGGATTGTCCTCGGGAAGAGCCCGGCGCAGCGGCTCCAGGCATTGACGCATGATGGCGATGGGAGTCTTGAATGCATGCGCGTTGTCCTCGGCGCGCCGGCGGATGCTCTCCGCAGTCTGCCCCAGGGTCGCCACCAACCGGTCGAACTCCGCGGCCACGCCATCGAGCTCGGCGATCTGGTTCTGCTCGGCGAATCCGGACGTCGGCTTGCCCCCGAGGCGCATGACTCGCGCAAGCCGGGCGAAGCGCCTGACGCTGCGCCGGATGACGAGGAAGACGACCAGGGTCAGGATCGCCAGGCAAAGGTAGATGAGGAAGGCCCGCTGCACTTCGACGCGCTGCCAATAAGGCGTGCCCAGGGCTTTGCCCGGCAGATCATCCAGCGGATAGGAGAAGATGGTGGCCCAGCATCCGGCCGCGGTCAGCACCGGGACGACCGAGGTCAGGATCTCCGCGCGTCCCGCCGGATCGAGATAGCGCTGGGCATTGGCCCGGTGCACGCTGCAGGATTCGGCCACGTCATCGAGGACGCCCTGGCCGATGAGCTGCTGGCGCTCCCGATCGAGGCCGCCGGCCGGGATCGCCGGCGCCGCCGCCACCAGATAGAAGCCGCCCGCCCCGGCGGCCTTGCCCGGCCGGAAGAGAAGCCGGATCCGGGCATTGCCGTCCGTGAAATGGCTCAGTGTCTTGGCCGCATCCGTGAAGGTATCCGGCGCGGCGCGTTCGAGCTGCGGCTCCAGGGCCGCCGCCACCAGACGGCCCTGGGCTTGGATGCTGCCCAGCAGCATCTCCTGACGCTCCAGGTCGGCCTGCTGGAAGGTCAAATAGAACAGGATCGGGACGGCAATGAAGGCGGCGACGAGAAGTATCAGGGGGGCGGCCAGCGAGCGTCGGAGCCGGCGCACCAATGCCTTCATTCACCGTGATCCCAGTAGTAGCCATAGCCAGAGTAGTTCTTGATGCAGTCGAAATTGTCGTCGATGGAGCGGAACTTCTGGCGGATTCGCTTGATGAAGGAGCGGACGTTGACGCGATACCCCTCCTCGCCCCAGCCCGCCACGAAGCCTTCGCCACGCACGAGATCGTAGATCTCGCGATAGGAGAAGTCGCGCTTGGGCACATCGGCCAGGGTCTGCAGGATCGTGAACTCCGTCAGCGTGAGCTCGACCCGATGGCCGTCCCAGAAGGCCCGCCCGATCGTGGGCCGGAGCTCC